>NZ_BAABMO010000002.1:0-181933 GCF_054767435.1 Proteus sp. MB838 | reverse complement strand
GTATATATATAAATGGACTATTTTTAAAGTAGATGAAATAAAATTAAAATTTGTTATTTAACTATTTTCTTACACACAGTAAATCACAAAAAATTGGGTTATTTATGGCAAAAGGAAGGTTAAATAATTTATATGAAAAATCAAAAAACGAATCGTTTTTTTGTTTACGGCATTATTATTGTTGCAATTATTGCAGCAGGTATTTTTTGGTGGAAAACACAAGCACCAGCACTCCCTGATGGGTTTGCTCAAAGTAATGGGAGAATTGAAGCTACTGAAATTGATATTTCAACCAAAACACCAGGAAGAATTGACACTATTTTGGTTAAAGAGGGGGATTTTGTTAAAGCGGGTGAAGTGTTGGCAACAATGGATACTCGTACCTTAAAAGAGCAACTTCATGAAGTTCAAGCCCAACTAGAGCAAGCCAAAAGTAGCGTTATGACGGCAGAGTCGGCACTTTCTCAACGTCAAAGTGAGCAAGTTGCAGCGCAGGCGGTTGTTCGTCAGCGTATTGCAGAGCTTGACGCATCAGTAAAACGCCTTAACCGCTCTCGAGCATTAGTTAAAACAAAAGCAATTTCTATTCAACAACTGGATGATGATATAGCAAGAACCGAAGGGGCTCGCGCTGCTGTTGAAGCTGCAAAAGCACAAGTGACTGCAACCATTGCGGCAATTGATTCGGCAAAGTCTGGAATTATTCAAGCAAAAACCAAAGTTGATGCAGCAACAGCTACCGAACGACGTATTATGGCTGAGTTGGATGATAGTATCTTAAAAGCTCCTCGTAATGGCCGTGTACAATATCGTGTTGCGGAACCCGGTGAAGTGCTAGGCGCTGGTGGTCGAGTGTTAAATATGGTCGACCTTAGTGATGTGTATATGACATTCTTTTTGCCAACTGAAGCCGCTGGTAAAGCAGCCTTAGGCAGTGATGTCCATATTATTTTGGACGCAGCCCCACATATTGTGATCCCTGCGAAAACGACTTATGTTGCCAGTGTTGCACAGTTTACCCCTAAAACGGTTGAAACTGACAATGAACGTTTGAAACTGATGTTTCGTGTAAGAGCGAGGATCTCCCCTGAATTACTAGAGAAACACCTTGAATATGTCAAAACAGGTTTACCGGGACGTGCCTATATTCGCTTAGATAATAGCCAACCTTGGCCGACTGATTTAGAGGTGAAATTACCACAATGAGTCAACTAATGAGAACGCAAAGTCATTCTCATATCATTGAATTGACTCATGTATCCCAACATTATGGTGATACCAAAGCACTTGATGATGTGACATTGACTATTCCTGCCGGAAAAATGGTCGGCTTAATAGGCCCGGATGGTGTCGGAAAATCGAGTTTAATTTCTCTTATTTCAGGAGCCAGAGAAATTCAGCAAGGGCAAGTGATAGTACTTAATGGTGATATGAATGATGTTAATCACCGGCGAGCTGTTTGCCCCAAAATTGCCTATATGCCGCAAGGGTTAGGTAAAAATCTTTATCACACACTTTCTGTTTTTGAAAACGTCGATTTCTTTGGTCGCTTATTTGGTCAATCAAAACAAGAGCGAGAAGAGCGCATCAATGATTTACTTGAAAGTACTGGGTTAGCGCCTTTTAAGGATAGACCTGCGGGTAAACTATCTGGTGGTATGAAGCAAAAACTGGGGCTTTGCTGTGCATTAATTCATGATCCACAATTGCTGATCCTTGATGAACCCACCACAGGGGTTGACCCATTATCACGGGCGCAATTTTGGGAGTTAATTAATCGTATTCGTAAACGTCAAACCAATATGAGCGTATTGGTTGCAACGGCTTATATGGAAGAGGCTGAACGCTTTGATTGGCTGGTTGCAATGGATGCAGGTAAGGTTTTAGCCACTGGTCATGCGGAAGAATTAAAGGCGCAAACGGCGACAGATGAATTAGAAGCTGCTTTTATTGAGCTTTTACCGGAAGAAAAACGCAAAAACCATCAAAAAGTGATTATTCCTCCACGGGATAAAAGTGATGACGATATTATCGCCATTGAGGCCAAAGAGTTAACAATGCGCTTTGGTCAGTTTGTTGCTGTTGATCATGTCAGTTTTCGTATTCCTAAAGGCGAAATTTTTGGTTTCCTAGGTTCGAATGGTTGTGGTAAATCCACCACCATGAAAATGCTTACAGGTTTACTTGAGGCAAGTGAAGGGCGCGCTTGGTTATTTGGGCAAGAGGTTGATCCAAAAGATATCGAAACTCGTAAACGTGTTGGTTATATGTCGCAAGCATTCTCACTGTATAGCGAATTAACGGTTCGACAAAATTTAGAGCTACATGCCAAACTCTTTCATATCCCAGAACAGGATATTCCTCAACGTATCAAAGAAATGAGTGAGCGTTTTAATTTGACCGATGTGGAAGATATGATGCCTGACGGTTTACCTTTAGGTATTCGACAACGCTTATCGTTAGCGGTGGCAGTGATCCACAAACCAGAAATGCTGATCCTTGATGAACCCACCTCTGGGGTTGACCCTATCGCTCGAGATATGTTCTGGAAGCTGATGGTTGATCTCTCAAGACGTGACGGTGTCACTATTTTTATCTCTACCCACTTTATGAATGAAGCGGCGCGTTGTGACAGAATGTCTCTGATGCATGCCGGAAAAGTGCTAGTGACAGATACTCCGGCTAATTTAGTGAAAAATAGTCAATTTGATACACTAGAAGAAGTATTTATTGATTATTTGAAAAAAGCATCCGGTGAAACAGAAGCACCCGATATTGAAGATAAACAGCTACAATTGCCCGCCTCTAGTGAAGAAAGTGCGGAAAAAGCGTTAAAACAACGATTTAGTTTACGCCGTTTATTTAGTTATAGCATTCGTGAGGGGATGGAATTACGCCGTGACCCAGTACGCCTTACCTTAGCATTACTAGGTACGGTAATATTGATGTTTATTATGGGTTACGGCATCAGTATGGATGTTGAAAACCTACGCTTTGCCATTATGGATAGAGATCAAACAGGGCTAAGTCAGGCTTATAGTCAAAATCTATCAGGCTCTCGCTATTTTATTGAAAAAGCGCCGATTACCGATTATAACCAACTTGAGCGTCGTCTCCGCAGTGGTGATATTACTGTTGCGATTGAAATTCCGCCTAATTTTGCTCGAGATGTTGCTAAAGGACATAAAGTAAAAATAGGGGTTTGGATTGATGGCGCGATGCCAAATCGTGCAGAAACTGTCCGTGGATATATTCAGGCAATGCATCTAACTTGGATGTTAGATATGGCCATGCGTCAACCTACCAATATGGTTGATCAATTTTCCCCCATTGATATCGAAACCCGTTATCGCTATAACCCTGATGTAAAAAGTTTACCCGCCATAGTACCTGCGGTTATTCCGTTGTTGTTGATGATGATCCCCGCGATGTTAAGCGCCTTGAGTGTGGTACGTGAAAAAGAGCTAGGCTCTATTATTAATTTATACGTTACTCCGGTCACTAAAGCCGAGTTTTTATTAGGCAAACAGATCCCCTATATTTTATTGGGAATGTTTAACTTTTTTATGCTCTGTGCGCTTTCGGTATTTGTTTTTGGTGTCAGTTTTAAAGGAAGCATGTTAACACTCTCATTAGGGGCGTTGCTTTATATCACTATTGCTACAGGAATGGGATTACTGATTTCTTGTTTTATGAAAAGTCAGATTGCGGCTATTTTTGGTACTTCAATTATTACCTTAATTCCTGCTACGCAATTCTCCGGCATGATTGACCCAGTATCATCATTAGAAGGTATTGGTAAATGGATAGGGCATATTTATCCGACTTCTCACTTTCTTACTATCACTCGAGGAACGTTTTCAAAAGGACTTAACTTATTTGATTTGCCTTGGTCTTTTATTCCGTTACTTATCACGATCCTCATTGTGATTGGGCTGAGTGTCTTTTTCTTGAAAAAGCAGGAGGCTTAAATGTGGCATACCGTACAAAATATTTTTAATTTAGGAATAAAAGAGTTACGAAGTTTATCCCGTGATAAGGCGATGCTGGCATTAATTGTGTTTGCCTTTACCGTATCAATATACTCATCGGCTACTGTAACACCGGGCTCATTACACCATGCGCCGATAGCGGTGGCTGATCAGGATAAATCTCAACTTTCGGCTCGTATTGTCAATAGCTTTTATATGCCTTACTTTTTACCACCTGCAGATATTACACCCGAGCAGATTGATGGTTTATTAGATAGAGGAACTTATACTTTTGCGTTAGATATTCCGCCTAATTTTCAACGCGATCTACTCGCAGGACGTAAGCCAGAAATTCAAGTCAATATTGATGCAACACGGATGAGTCAAGCTTTCTTAGGAAATAGCTATATTCAAAATATCGTTATGGGAGAAGCGAAAACTTTTCTTGCTAAAGAGCGCACTAACGATCCACTGCCTGTGGATTTAGAAGTTAGAATGAGCTTTAACCCAAACTTAACACAATCTTGGTTTGGCTCTGTTATGGCGATAATCAATAACATTACCATGCTATCTATTGTATTAACCGGAGCGGCATTAATACGAGAGCGAGAGCATGGCACTATTGAACACTTATTAGTTATGCCTGTCACACCATTTGAGATCATGCTTTCTAAAATATGGTCAATGGGATTGGTTGTATTGTTAGCGTCAGCCATGTCTTTAGTACTAGTGGTTAAATCACTGCTACATGTGCCGATCGAAGGCTCTGTTTTGTTATTTATGTGTGGGGTGGCGTTAAGTTTATTTGCAACGACATCCATTGGTATTTTCTTAGGCACTATGGCGCGCTCAATGCCACAATTTGGTTTATTGATGATTATGGTATTGTTGCCATTAAATATGTTGTCTGGAGGGATGACCTCAAGAGAGAGTATGCCTCAGTTTGTACAAGATGTGATGCAAACTATGCCAACCACACATTTTGTCAGCCTTGCACAAGCGATATTATATAGGGGCGCAGATTTCTCGATTGTTTGGCCTCAATTTATCGTTTTAATTATTATTGGCTCAGTCTTTTTTGCATTGGCACTGTTACGTTTTAGAAAAACGATATCTGCAATGGCTTAGTCGTTCTGATAAACCGAAAAAAGAGACTTAAGGCATAAAACGATAACCGATCCCCGTTTCAGTAATTAAGTGCACTGGACAGGTGGGATCGGTTTCTATTTTCTGACGTAGATGCCCCATATAAATTCGCAAATAATGGCTATGCTCTACAAAGTTAGGCCCCCAAACATGCTGCATTAAATGACGTTGAGTTAATACTTTTCCACTATTGTTGACAAGTTCACTGAGTAGACGAAATTCGGTCGGAGTAAAGTGAATGGGTACGCCTTGGCGAGTGACTATTCTTTTAACCCAATCAATAGTGATATCACCAAATGTAAATTGAGTCGTTTCTGTTTCTTGTTTGACAAAACGACGTAATGAAGCACGAACCCGGGCTAGTAATTCACTCATACCGAAGGGTTTAGTTAAATAATCATCAGCTCCAGCGTCTAAAGCATCAACTTTATCTTGTTCAGAATCTCTGGCGGATAACACAATAATCGGCGTGCTACTCCATTGACGGAAATCTTGAATAAAGCAAAGCCCATCTTTATCAGGTAATCCCAGATCAAGAATGACTAAATCAGGTTTTCTTGATGCTGCTTCTATTAATCCTCGTTGACATTCTGAGGCGTCATAAACACGAAAACCTTCGTTCTCTAATGCAAGGCGAACGAATCGTAAGATCTCTTTTTCATCTTCAACAATCAATATGTTATATGGCGTCACTGTTTTATTTCAATCTCATCAATATTCGGTAGTGATTTTAAAGGTAAAACAAAGTGAAAACTGGCTCCACCTTTTTTATTATTTTCAGCCCAAATTTTACCTTCATGTAAGTGGATAATAGCACTGCAAATAGCAAGACCCAGCCCAACCCCCGGAATGGCGGACTCTTTTACTGCACGTGAAAATTTATTAAAAATAAGCTGCAATTGTTCAGTGGGAATACCTGCGCCTTCATCCCAAACTTCAACATGAATTTGATCCTCTTCAACCGTAGCTTTTATGCCTAATTTAGTTTGTGATGCGGTATATTTGACTGCATTTTCTAACAAATTAGTTAACACGCGCTCAATTAACAGACTATCGCAATAGAGTAATAAATCAGCTGGAATATCAATTTGTAATGGGTGTTTATCAAGTAAATAAGAGAGTGAACGTACTGCACTTCCAGCAATTTCTTGCAGTAAATTCCACTGCAAGTTGACTTGGATCCCCTCAGATTGAATACGTGCCATATCCAGTAAATTGTTGACTAAGCGAGAGGTCGTCAAAATTTGTTGGCGGATCTGACTAACTTGTTCAGTATGAGCAGAGCCCTCAGCACTTAAGTCTAGAAGAAGAATTTCAGACTGGCCAAACAGGACGGTAAGTGGTGTTTTTAGATCATGAGAAAGGGCGGCTAAGAGCGCATTTCTTAATTGTTCTCGTTCTATATTAATACGAGATTGTTCGGCCATTTCCGCCTGTTGTAACCGTTCAAGAGCATTGGCAATTAGGCCATTAAATGTCTGTAGGAGTTGCTGTTGTTCAGGAATAAGTACTTGGCGTAGATTATTTGGCTCAATCGCTAAAATCGCTAATACTTGTTGAGATGCGCTAATAGGGTGCAACTGATAAGGGACACTAGGTAGGGTATCCGTTCCTGCACCTGCGATTTGATCTTTATCCCAACACCAACGGGCAATACCACTATCAATGGGAAGTTGTCCCATACCTTCAGCATTGTATGGCGTTAATTCACCATGATGATTAGGCATTAATAAACAAACTTTGGCATCAAAAGCACTTGATAAAAAATGATAACTAGTACGTACCACTTCTTCTAAAGTCAGTGCCCGACTCAGCTCTCGGGTCATTTCAAATAAATGACGAGTGCGTTGTTCTCTATAACGAGCAACCCGGGTTTGATAACGCATTCCCGCAGTTAAATTACCCACCACTAACCCAACAATGAGCATTACGGAAAAAGTCACTAAATACTGCATATCTAATACAGCCAGTGAAAAATGCGGTTGTACAAAGAACAAATCAAAGCTTATCACATTGATTAAAGCAGCAAAAATAGAAGGGCGACGACCAAAAAATAGCGCGATAAGAACAACGCCTAATAAATAAAGAGTAACTAAATTCGCCTTATCTAACGCTAACAAAAAAGTACGTGAAAAAAGCGTAATAGCTAGACATAAACCAATAGCTGTTAGATAGCCTTTAAGATTTTGACGCCATTTATCATTTTGTGGCACAAATGTTTTTGTTTTATAACGCGGTTCTTCTTCATTTAAAGCGACACTGATAACATGCAAGTCAGGTGCATAACGCGCTAACCTTTCTGCGAAACGCATACGGACCCAACGTTTTAACCATTGCCACTTTTGATAGGGGCGTTGACCGATAATCACCTTGCCTAAATTATGCTCTCTGGCATAGCGGATCACCGCTTTTTCCGCTTGATTATCAGAAAGGATCGCCGTTCTTGCCCCTAGGTGTTGTGCTAACTTGAGGGAATGTAAAATAGCACGGCGTTTATGCTCACCTATCTGATGTAGCTTTGGTGTTTCAACATAAATAGCATGCCATTGGCAACCAAAAGCAGCAGCATAACGAGCGGCAGTACGCACTAATTTATCATTTCTTCCATGAGCACCAAGACAAACCATTAAACTATCAGTAGTATGCCAAACAGGCGTACCACCTTGGCTATCACGGAATTCTTTTACTTGGGAATCAACGCGATCTGCCATTCGTCTTAGGGCAAGCTCTCGTAATGCAATCAAATTACCTTTACGAAAAAAATGCTCTATTGCACGCTCTGCTTGTCCTGCCAGATAAACTTTGCCTTCATTTAAGCGCTGTTGTAGGTCGTCTGGTGGTAAGTCGACCATAACTACTTCATCGGCATTATCAAAGATATAATCAGGAATCGTCTCTTGAACGCGAATGCCAGTAATACTACCAACAATATCATTAAGACTTTCAATATGTTGTACATTAATGGTGGTTAAAACATCGATGCCCGCATCAAGTAACTCTTCAACATCTTGCCAACGTTTTGGATGGCGACATTTATGTGGATTACTAAAAGCCAATTCATCCATTAAGATCACCGCAGGATGTCTTGCTAAGGCCGCATCTAAATTAAAGGCAGAGAGCTTTCTACCACGATAATGTAATTTTAATGGCGGTAATAACGGTAATCCCTCAAGTTGTTGTGCCGTTTCTTGGCGCTGATGGGTTTCTACAACCCCAGCTAAGACATCAATACCTTGCTGATGTAAACGTTGAGCTTCTTGTAACATGGCGTAGGTTTTACCTACGCCGGCACAGGCACCAAAAAAGATCTTTAATCGTCCTCGATGGGGTGCTCGCGTTAATGCCAGCAAATCATCAGGAGAAGGGCGTTGCCACTGCGGAGCTTGTTCCATTTTATTACCCGCTCACTTTATTGTTTTTTTCTGCACTCAATCTATCAAGTGCCTGATTGAGTTTAAAGACATTCACCACAGGTTCACCTAAAAATGGTATTAATGGCGATGTCGTATTTTCTGTAATTAATTGTTTTATTTCATTTATTGTGAATTGACGTAATAACGCAATATGCGGTGCTTGGTAATAAGCGGCAGCCAATGAAATATGAGGATCAAGCCCACTGGCGGAAGCGGTCACTAAATCAACAGGAACGACTTGATGATTATCAACCCTTTTTTGCCATAAACGAACACCTGCAGCCACTTTCTCGCTTAAGAGTGGATTTGATGTAGCAAGTTGGCTAGCGCCGGAAGCCATACTATTGTAAGGCATTTCACTTGTCATTGAGGGGCGACCTTGAAAGTAATCGGCTCGATTAAATGACTGTCCAATCAATTCAGAGCCAATCAGTTTATCGTCCTGATAAACCAGTGAACCATTTGCTTGCCAAGGAAAAAACAATTGAGCTAATCCGGTTATAAATAAAGGATAGGCTAATCCAGTGATAAGTGTCAGTAATACTAACATCACTAAAGATGAACGAAAAAGATGCATAGTATTCTCCTTAAAGCCCAATAATAGCTAAAATCATATCGATGAGTTTAATGCCTAAAAAAGGAACAATTAACCCACTTATTCCGTATAAAGAGAGATTACGGCGTAATAATGAATGAGCAGAAACAGGACGATAATGCACACCTTTCAACGCTAAAGGGATCAAAAAGACGATGATCAAAGCATTAAAAATAACGGCTGATAACATCGCGGATGCCGGGGAGTGTAATCCCATAATATTGAGCATATTCAATTGCGGATATGTCACCGCAAAAGCTGCGGGAATAATGGCAAAATATTTTGCGATATCATTGGCAATACTAAAGGTGGTTAGGGCGCCACGGGTCATAAGCATTTGTTTACCAATATGAACGACTTCAATTAATTTGGTGGGATTTGAGTCCAAATCAACCATATTGCCTGCTTCTTTAGCGGCTTGCGTTCCTGAATTCATGGCCACAGCAACATCGGCTTGCGCTAAAGCCGGCGCATCATTAGTACCATCTCTGGTCATAGCGACAAGTCGACCTTCTGATTGATATTGACGGATCAACGCCAGTTTAGCCTCTGGAGTGGCTTGCGCAAGAAAATCATCTACACCGGACTCGGCAGCAATGGCCGCCGCAGTAAGATGGTTATCACCGGTGATCATCACGGTTTTAATGCCCATTTGGCGAAGTTGAGCAAAGCGCTCTTTGATACCCCCTTTGACGATATCTTTAAGTTCAACTACACCAAGGATATTTTGATTTTCAACGACGACTAATGGCGTAGCACCAGCTCTTGCGACTTGCTCGACTATGGTGTTGACTTCTTCGGGAAAATGACTATGACTAACTTCGATATGGCGACGAATAGCATCAACCGAGCCTTTACGTATAATACGCTCGCCAATATTTACGCCACTCATTCTGGTCATCGCTGAGAATGGAACAAAAGAGGCTCCCATCGAAGTTAAATCTCGTTCACGTAAATTAAAGCGCTGTTTGGCTAATATAACGATGCTACGACCCTCAGGTGTTTCATCTGCTAAAGAGCTTAATTGCGCCGCATCTGCCAATTGTTTTTCAGTTATTCCTGATAGAGGAATAAAACGAGAAGCTTGGCGATTACCTAAAGTAATTGTCCCTGTTTTATCGAGTAATAAAACATCAACGTCTCCTGCGGCTTCTACTGCACGTCCACTCGTCGCGATCACATTAGCGTCTAACATCCGGCTCATACCTGCCACACCAATAGAAGAGAGTAGTCCGCCGATGGTTGTAGGGATCAGACAAACTAATAATGCGATTAACGTTACAACAGAAATAACCTCACCATGCTCTTGGAATTGCACGGCAAACACACTAAAAGGATAGAGTGTGGTACAAGCGAATAAAAAGATCAGCGTTAGGGCCGTTAATAAAATAGTTAATGCAATTTCATTCGGCGTTTTTCTGCGTTTAGCCCCTTCCACCATACCAATCATACGATCGAGGAAAGAATTACCTGCTTCAGCACTACAACGAATAATCAACCAGTCAGATAACACACGAGTCCCTCCAGTAACAGAAGAAAAATCGCCACCTGACTCACGAATAACGGGAGCTGATTCACCGGTGATCGCACTTTCATCAACAGAAGCGCCACCTTCAATCACTTCACCATCACAAGGAATTACCTCGCCAGCATTGACCAAAACAATATCGCCTTTATGTAATAAAAGTGAATCAATGATTTCTTGGGGAGCGTGAAGATCAGCATGCTGTAAGCGCACCGCTTTAGATTGTTGTTTCGCACCTCGTAAGCTTGCCGCCTGTGCTTTACTACGACTTTCTGCTAAAGATTCAGCAAAATTGGCAAATAGTAGGGTTATCCATAACCAAAGCATGACTTGAAAAGTAAAATGATTATCTGGTGGTAGATACCCCAGTAAAACGGCAAACCAAATACCCGTAGTGAATAGTGCACCAACATAAACAATAAACATCACCGGATTATGCCATTGGGCTTGAGGGGTGCATTTTTTGATAGCATCCAAGAAAGCTGACATCATTGTTTTTCTATTAAAAAGAGGTGTTTTTTTCATGATGAGTGTCCTTATTTAGCCCATAACAACTGTAAATGCTCAGCAATAGGGCCTAGTGCTAATGCCGGAACAAAGGTGAGTGCACCAATCATTATTACTGTGAGGAACAATAGAAAAATAAATAGCGGTGAAGTAGTGGACAATGTGGCTAAACTTTCGGCTTGGCGTTTTTTTATTGCCAAACTACCGGCGATAGCTAAGACAGGCAACATGACACCAAAACGTCCGACAAGCATAGTGATACCTAATAACAGATTATAAAAAACAGAATTAGCATTCAGTCCGGCGAAAGCACTGCCATTGTTATTGGCAGCTGAAGTAAAAGCGTATAAAACTTCACTAAAACCATGAGGACCAGGATTTAAAATCGCTTCGCGACCTACTTCGCTAAAGAGGGCAAGTGTTGTACCTAATAAGGTGATTGCTGGTGATATTAAAATAGCGACAGCAACCCATTTCATTTCTGCTACACCAATTTTTTTGCCGAGATATTCAGGTGCTCGACCCACCATTAATCCAGCGATAAAAACAGCTAACAAAACATACAAGATCATGCCATAAAAACCAGAACCAACACCGCCGAAGATGACTTCTCCAGTTTGCATTAACCACATAGGAACCATACCTCCTAATGCAGTTAATGAATCATGCATGGCATTTACTGCACCACAAGAAGCAGCTGTAGTGACGGCAACAAATAACGCACTGCCTATTAAACCAAAGCGACTCTCTTTACCTTCCATATTTAATGAACTATCCGCACCCATTAACGTAAATTGTGGGTTACCTCGCCATTCAGCCCAAACAATCACGCTAACCGCAACAATAAAAATCAATGTCATTACCCAAAGTAAGGTATAGCCTTGCCGTTGTGTGCCACTCAGTCGGCCAAAGGCGAAGCATAGCGCGGTAGGTAACAGGAATATGGCAAGTATTTGCAAAAAGTTACTGAAAGAGGTTGGGTTTTCATAAGGATGAGCAGAGTTTGCTGCAAAATAGCCTCCTCCATTGGTTCCTAACAGTTTAATTGCCTCTTGAGAAGCAACGGGGCCCATTGGTAACCATTGCTGATTTTCAAGTCCTTGGCTTAATAGCGCGGGATGGAAATTTTGGATCACGCCTTGGCTAACAAATAACAGTGACCAAAT
Source organism: Proteus sp. MB838 (assembly GCF_054767435.1). Lineage (NCBI taxonomy): Bacteria > Pseudomonadati > Pseudomonadota > Gammaproteobacteria > Enterobacterales > Morganellaceae > Proteus > Proteus sp. MB838. Next base: position 169,610 of record NZ_BAABMO010000002.1, on the reverse strand, counting down.
AATGGCTAAAGGTAGTAACAGATATAGGGTAATACGACCGATATCTACCCAAGCATTACCAATGGAATGGCAAGAAGATTGTGTTAATGCTCTGATCAATACAAAGGCAACAGCGATCCCCGTTGTTGCTGATAAGAAATTTTGTACTGTAAGCCCCATCATTTGGCTTAAATAGCTGACGGCTGTTTCACCGCTATAGGCCTGCCAATTGGTATTAGTAATAAAACTAATGGTGGTATTTAATGCTAAATCCCAACTCATATTAGGTGCAAACTGTGGATTTAAAGGTAAATAACCTTGATTAAGTAAAATTACCAATAATAAAAGTGCTCCCATTGAGTTAAAAATTAACAGGGCGAACATATAGTGATACCAACTCATAGGCTGAATTGCTTTGCCGGCAGGTTTAAAACCACAGCTACGCCAAATAACCTGTTCTGTTTTTGTTACCCAATGAGGTAAATCACCTTCTATGAGACGAGCAAGATAATTGCCAATCACTTTTCCCATAATCAGTAAGACGGTGAGAAAAACGGCAATATAGATCAACGTTGTTGTTGCCATTTTTAAAATGCCTCTGCATGAAACAACACATAAATAAGATAAGCAGTGAGCACAATAACTAATGCCACAGCACCGAATATCAACATTTGAACTATCCTTTTGCGATTTAGATTGAGTAAAGCTACTGAAAGAGGTGTAAAGATGTTGATAAAAGCGCTCTGACGGATGTAAAAAAAGTATAAAAATGCTGACCAAACCTAAATCAAGGCTTAATGGTGGAATATTTTATTCCTCAATGGGTTGAAATAATGCCATCCCTTTGTTAGATGTAATAAATAGTCGAATAATCTGCTGATTAAGCAGGCTGAAAATACCCCTTCACGAGGAGAGATTGAATGAATGCTATCTATTTAAAGACCAAGTGGTTTTTCTACTTCTTAGGCCTATTAATGGTTTCATCTATCTTTATGGTAAAAGCAATGGCAAATTCTGATAAAGCAGATCTAGTAACACTGGCACAAGAGGGAAACTTGCCAGAATTAAAGCGCCAGATAGCGCAAGGAGAGAATATTGAACAACGAGATATCAAATTGCGTACACCGCTAATGGCGGCTACTCATGCGAATCAAATTGAGGTGGCAAAATACCTGATTGAACAAGGGGCTAACGTCAATGCCCGCGATGCTATCTATGATTCACCTTATCTTTATGCTGGAGCGAGAGGATTGCAGGAAATTTTAGCTTTAACCTTAGCCCATGGCGCAGATCTGAATAGCATCAACCGTTATGGTGGTACGGCATTGATTCCTGCGGCGGAGCGCGGCCATGTTGCCACAGTAAAAACCTTGATTGATGCCGGTGTAGATGTCAATCATGTTAATCGCCTTGGTTGGACTGCGTTAATTGAAGCCATTATTTTAGGTGATGGAAGTCAAAAATATGCAGATATCGTGACGTTGCTGATCGATGGTGGGGCGGATGTTAATTTGGCTGATGGATCTGGACGTACACCATTAACCTTAGCGAAAGATAAAGGCTATACCAATATCATCAATATTCTTCAACAAGCAGGGGCAAAATAATGTCAGATAAGCAATTTATACAGCAAGCCATTTCGCTTGCCACAGAGAATGTGAAAGTTGGTGGGCGTCCCTTTGGCGCGGTGATCGTGAAAAATGGCCAAGTGATTGCTCATGCTGTTAATCAAATTACAGCGACAAATGATCCAACTGCACATGCAGAATTATTAGCATTACGAGAAGCCGGAAAAGTGTTAGGACGAGCAAAATTGGATGATTGTGTGGTTTATGCCAGTGGTCAACCTTGTCCAATGTGTTTGGCGGCTATGCGTATGGCGGGGATCTCACAAATATTTTATGCTTACTCTAATGATGATGCCCAGCCTTATGGATTATCGACAGCCAATATTGCTAAGGCATTAAGAGTCGCTCCGGAGCAACAAGAAGGGTTGCAATTTGTGCAAATAAAACCTGAAGACGAAAAACAACCGGCACTTTATCAGCTGTGGTCTCAACAATCTTAACTAAAAATAACAGCCCAATTAGGGCTGTTCTTCTTTTGATCAAATCAGTCGATTAGCAAAATAGCTGTTTTTTAACAGGAGTAATCGAGAGTAGGGATTGCCAGCTTTTAAGCGTTAACGTTGCTAACATGGCAAGACCTTCATAATAAGGGAATGCCCCTTGTAATGACAATTTCTCTAGATAGCGATAAGCCCAAGGTAATAAATGTTCAGCAAGTAGTTCAGTTAATTTTTCAGGGCGTGTTTCTGCAACCCATGCCACCATCATCACCATTAAACCAAAGTGATCTTCAGGTTCATTTTGAGTCAAGGCAATATCAATACCATTCTCCAGCATCCATTCACGTAAATCTAAGGTTGAATCACCAAATAAGACATTCTCATGATCAAGATACACCGATCCCCAAGGTGGTGCAGGTAGCGCATAAGGCCCAATAAATAAACGTTGATAGGCTTGTGCTAATGTTTCATCTTGATAGGTAGTTTGCGCCAATAATGAGGCAATGCGTTGTTTTTCTTCTTCAGAGCCATAAGGCCATTCAGTTAACCATTTGCCGCTTGAGAGTAACTCAACAATGTCACTTTTTTCAGTTGGTGGGTAATAGAAAGCAGCCCCAATAATACGGGCAGAGAGAGAAATATCTGTAATAACTTGTTGTTCCATAATATTTTTATTATCCGCTGAAATGTATATTATCTATAATAGGTTATTCCCTATATAAACATAATGACTAAGATTAAAAAAGGGTAACACAGTAAAAGAAAACCGCCATTACGGCGGTTTTTAAGGATAAATAGGTTGATTAACCTACAACAGCCATTCCTACTGTCATATGTAAGCCATAGAATACGCCACGACCAATAAATTCACCAACAAACACCAAAATAAAACCTAACACCATTAAAGAAACAGAAGGATTATTTTTGCGTAATAACGGTGCTATCCAACAAGCTAACCCTAATGTCAGTGCAATCAATTTAATGCCCATTAAAAAACCGTAATCAGGAACTAAATCAACCGCTTTTTGTACGGAGGTTTGAATTGAACCCAATTCAAAGCCTTGAGAGGTAGCCACAATAGCACTGATAATAATGGCGATGACACTTAATAGCGGTAATGCACTAATACAATTTAAGTTAAAACCGGCAATACGCATTAACAGTGCCGCTAAAATAGGGCCACCAATAAATGCGGTTAGTACGAAGTTAACTGTGGTATAGCCATTATACCAAGTAGGTACAGTATCAATTTGATAAACTCGCGAAATAGCCGTGATAAATAGCACCGCAAGTATCATGACAACCACTAGCCACAATTTACCTAATGCAGCGGGCATTTTATTTAACACACTAATTAGCCAATATAAGCCACCTAAAGCAAAGAATGTGGCACCACTGGCAATTTCATTACTTAATGATGAATGACCAAAACGGATAAAAGAGTTAAAGGCACGCATTGGGGTTCCCATATGGATCATGGAGAGTAAAAAACCAATCCCCATTAATAACCACAAACCAAACATGCTGTAATGCACTTTGCGATTTAACGCTTCAGGCAGTTTGCCTGAAAGAATGGCGCAACCCATAATAATAAAGGCGCCAGCCACACTTTGACCAATAACGGTAAAGAACATCAGTGGCCATTCATGTAATCCCATGCCCATCTTAAACCTCCTCTGGGTTAGCCAGATGCCCGGTGGTGTCACCTACAGGTCGGCTATTGGCATTTAATTTAAGAACAATATTCGGTTTAGTGTATTTCGCAGATGGAAGAGGGGCTATTTCAGCAAGATCACCATATTTAGCGCGTAACTCTTCAATCGGTGCCATATCTAATGCACGCAATGGGCAAGATCCGACACAAATTGGCTTTTTACCTTCAGCAACACGCTCATAACAACCATCACATTTGGTCATGTGGCCTTTGACTTCATCAAACTGCGGTGCACCATAAGGACATGCCATATGGCAATAACGACAGCCTATACACACTTCTTCATTCACCACCACAAAACCATCTTCGCGTTTGTGCATGGCACCACTTGGACAGACTTTTACGCAAGCCGGATCGTCACAGTGGTTACATGAAATAGATAAGTAGTAAGCAAAAACGTTTTGCGTATACACACCATCTTGCTCGGTCCAATCACCACCGGCATATTCATAAATACGGCGGAAATTGACCTCAGGGGATAAATTTTTAAAATCCTTGCACGCGAGTTCGCAGGTTTTGCAGCCGGTGCAACGACTTGAATCGATATAAAAACCATATTGCGTTGACATAACCAGACTCCTTACGCCTTGACGACTTCAACAAGATTACTGTGAGAAGGATTACCCTTAGCAAGTGGTGAAGGGCGTTGGGTCGTTAACACGTTAATGCAACCTGCATGATCAATACGGTTACTGTCTGGGTTATACCAAGCCCCTTCACTTAATCCCACAACGCCCGGCAAAATACGTGGTGTCACTTTAGCCTTGATACGTACTTCACCGCGATCGTTATAAATACGAACTAAATCGCCGTGTTTGATACCACGTTTTGTAGCATCAACAGGGTTTATCCAAATTTCTTGTGGACAAGCCGCTTTTAATACATCTACGTTGCCATAAGTTGAGTGGGTACGAGCTTTATAGTGAAAACCCGTCATTTGTAATGGGTATTTATCCATAGCAGGGTCGCCATAGCTTTCAAAACCTGCGGAGTAGATTGGCAGTGGATCAATCACATCGTCTGCCGCTAATTCCCATGTCGCTTTAATTTCTGCTAATTGCGAAGAATAAATTTCAATTTTTCCTGACGGCGTTGTCAGTGGATTGTTGAGTGGATCAGCGCGAAATTCACGGTAAGCCACATGATGGCCTTGTGGATCACGTTTTTTAAAGATACCTTGTGCCCGAAATTCTTCAAAGGTAGGCAGTTCTGGTAAATTTTGACGAGATTGCTCATAAAGATGGCGTAACCACTCTTCTTGGGTACGATTTTCGGTAAATTTCTCACCCACCCCCATACGTTTAGCAATTTCGCTGGTCATCTCATAGATATTGCGACTTTCAAAACGTGGCTTAATCGCTTGGTCAGCGAAAATCACGTAAGCCATATTCCCCGCAGAAGCATCCATACAGAAATCCATTTGCTCTGATGCCGTGCAATCTGGCAGTAAGATATCTGCATATTTTGCCGATGCGGTCATATGATTATCGATAACCACAATCATTTCGCATTTTTTATCATCTTGTAGGATTTCATGAGTACGGTTTATTTCTGAATGTTGGTTAACTAAGCAGTTCCCTGCATAGTTCCAGACCATTTTAATAGGTACATCCAGTTTATCTTTACCTCGCACGCCATCACGTGTTGCGGTCATTTCAGGGCCACGTAAAATGGCATCTGTCCACATAAACATAGAAATACTGGTCGTGACAGGGTTAGTTAAGGTTGGCATACGGACAAAAGGAATGCTGTAAGAGCCTTCACGGGCACCGGTATTGCCCCCATTTATTCCCACATTACCTGTTAAGATAGCGAGCATTGCAATAGCGCGAGAGGCTAATTCGCCATTTGAACGGCGTTGTGGGCCCCAACCTTGAGTAATATAAGCCGGCTTAGCACCGGCGATTTCACGGGCTAATTTAACAATACGTGCCGCGGGAATGCCGGTAATTTGTGCTGCCCATTCTGGGGTTTTGGGTTGACCATCTGCGCCATCACCTAAAATATAGGCTTTATAGTGGGCGTTTTTAGGTGCCCCTTCTGGCATCGTGGTTTCGTCGTAACCTACGCAGTATTTATCTAAGAAGGGTTTATCGACTAAATCTTCTTTGATCATGACATAAGCTAACGCATTAACTAAGGCTGCATCAGTACCTGGACGAATGGGGATCCACTCATCCTCACGACCTGCACCCGTATCAGTATAGCGAGGATCAATAATTATCATGCGAGCATCTGATTTTTCACGAGCTTGCTCAACATAATAAGTTACACCACCGCCACTCATACGTGTTTCGCCGGGATTATTACCAAACATAACAACCAATTTAGTATTTTCGATGTCTGAAGGACTATTGCCGTCAGCCCATCCCCCGTAGGTGTAATTTAAGCCTGCAGCGATCTGCGCAGTACTATAATCGCCATAATGGTTGAGATAACCACCACAGCAATTCATTAAACGGGCAATAAGGGTTGCTCCTGGTGGCCAAGATTTTGTCATGGTGCCACCGAGGGTACCTGTACCGTAATTTAGATAAATAGATTCATTGCCATAGTCTTTTATCAAGCGTTTCATGGTGTCGGAAATAGTATCAAAGGCTTCATCCCAAGAGATACGTTCAAATTTACCTTCACCACGTTTACCTACGCGTTTCATGGGATAACGTAAGCGATCTGGATTATAAACACGTCGACGCATAGAGCGACCACGTAAGCAAGCTCGTACTTGATGGAACTCGTCGTAAACGTCATTGCCGGTATTGTCTGTTTCAACGTACTTAATTTCGCCATCAACGACATGCATACGCAATGGACAACGACTACCGCAATTGACGGTACATGCACTCCAGACGACTTTTTCTTTATTGGTAGATGTCGGCGCTGTTTGCTCCGAAGCCATGGCTTGGCTAAAGGGGAGAGATAATCCACCCGCCGTTGCAACTAATCCACCAGCAGCTCCCACTTTGACAAAGCGTCGGCGAGATAGGGGGGTGGAAAGTAACGCCATCTCTTTGATGTTTTTCATACATTACTCACTTAATTATATTTTTAAGAAGAAAAATAAAGAGCTTATATAGAAATTATTGTTATCATTTTTGTTAATAAATAAGCATGCTAACGTAAGATAATAAAACCCAACTGTTAATGTGGATATTACTTACTTATAAAAAGTGGTAGTTGCTTTACATCAAAGAAAGATGATTTATTACGAAGGTTATCAGTTGTCGCTGTTTTCTTAACCCTATGTATTATTTAAAATTAATCAATTGATTAACATTGGTATATAATTTAATACATATCGATTAATAAGAAAAAATAAACTAAATAACTAAAATAGCCTAATAAAGTCCAATTTATAATGTGTAATATACAGAATCATTAACTCATTATTTTTATCAATGATTACATCTGTGTTTTTTTTATTATTGTTATTTAACAAGTGTCATTTGATATCGAGTAAACATTAAAAAATGTCGGGTAGCTTGAACTGCGTATCAATAATCTCTTATGTAATAAAACAAATAAACCTTCATTTAACATGGTATTTACAAAATCAGCTGGTTCTAAAATAGAACATTGAAAATCAATGCACTTATAATAGACTGATTTTTCTTACGCTTAACAAACTGCTCATCAGATAAAGATTCGTTTCATCTCTCATTTTCCAGCTATCACAATTGAATTACTGTTAAAAAAATGTGATCTAAGTTGTTCGGATTTGGTTTTGCTTCCGTTTTTGGTTTTTTGTTTTGAATGTTATCGCAAAATCATCGGCTGGATATCCTTATTCTCGTATTAATGATACGGAGGCACTTTATATGTTTTCAGAAGAAAGACGACAGGAAATCTATAGCATTATTAGGGAACAGAAAAAAGTTAAAGTGGCTCAGCTAGCGGAAAGATTCAACGTCACATTAGAAACGATCCGCAGTGATTTGAAATACCTCGAAAATGAAGGGTTGATCAAACGTTGTCATGGTGGCGCCATACTAGGGAAACAAGAAATAAAAAAGATCAGTAAATTTAGTGATAGTTTTGATATCTCATGTTTACTACACGATTTATTGATCGTCAAAGAACATAAAAAGAAAACACCAGAAGGTAAAGTGTGTGTATTAGGCTCTTTTGTGGTGGACATTATTGCTAATGTTGATGCATTTCCTCGTGTAGGGGAATTGGTAAATTCAAAAGGAAACTCAATAGGTCCGGGTGGAAAAGGGACGAATCAAGCCATTTCTGCCAGTTTTTCTGATGCAAAAGTACATTTAATTACCAAAGTCGGTGAAGATCATTTTAGTAAGTACGCTTATAAATATTTGCAAGAGAGTGGTATTGATTCATTTACTATTTTTCAAACAGAAATAGAGCCAACAGGTAGCTCAATTAGCTATTTAGCAGATAAAACCCAAAATAATATTACGGCTACCTATTTAGGCGCAAATAACACTTTTACCCTGCAAGAGGTCGATATATCACTGCCTTATATTAGTGAAGCTGACGTGTTATTACTACAAGGGGAAATTAATATTGATGCTAATGTGAAAGCCGCTTCTTTTGCTCATTCTATTAATAAAACCGTCATACTTAATGTCGCTCCGTATAGCGATGATTTAAAACAACTTTATTTATATGTAGATTTTATTACGTTAAACGCTTACCAAGCTTCAGATTGGTCAGGTATTGAAATTAATACGATTAATGATGCCAAGCAAGCCGTAGAGATTATTGCCGGTAACGAAAAGAAAAAAGTGATTATCTACATAGATGAATTAGGCGTGGTGTATTTTGATGGGAGGAATACTTTTCATATTCCGCCACTACCTTCTCTACGTGTTGATACGATGGCAGCAACAGATGCTTTTAATGGTGCATTTGCCTCAAAAATAGCCGCAGGAGGCACAATGCCAGAAAGTGTTTTATTTGCTAGTGCTTTCTTGTCTGCATTTATAGAACAAAAAGGGGTGACTTCAATGCCTTCACTATCACAAGTACAAGCCCGTCTTAAATTAAGAATTGAAGATATTCGACCACAAGTAATCTGCAATGAGAAAAGGTGCATATAATGAAAAAAACTCTCTTAGCTCTGACCCTATGCAGTTCTGTTTTTACTGTTCCTGCTTTTGCACAATGGCCTGAAAAACCTATTACGATTATTGTTCCTTGGGCTGCTGGTGGCAATACCGATACCGTTGCTCGTTTAGCAGCAAAAGGATTACAAGAAGAATTAGGTGTGACGGTTAATGTCGTTAATAAGACCGGAGGAAGTGGCGTTGTTGGACATGATGCTATTAAAAATGCCAAGCCAGATGGTTACACATTAGGTATTGCCACGGTTGAAATTGCGATGATGCATCATCAGGGGATGACTAATTTAACCTATCAAGATTATACCCCGATCACACGTTTAGCGGTAATCTACGGTGGATTACAAGTTGCAAAATCATCGCCTTTTAATAATGCACAAGAAATTATTGATTATGCCAAAGCCAACCCAGGGAAATTAAAAGCGTCAGGGAGTGGATTAAACTCTATCTGGCATCTTAATAATATTGGTATGTTACGTGCAGCAGGTTTACCTGATAACGCAATCCGCTTTATTCCTTCCCAAGGAGCCAGTGCGGCATTACAAGAGTTAGCTTCAGGGGGCGTTGATATTGTAACGTCTTCATTAGGTGAGGCTGACAGTATGGTCAAAGCCGGATTAGTCAAACATATGGCCATTATGTCTAATGAAAAATCGGCATTTTATCCTGATGTTCCTCTCTTTAAAGAAGCAACAGGTTATGATTGGGATTTACAAGCATGGAATATGTTAGTTGCCCCTAAAGGACTTGATAAAGAAGCACAAGATAAGCTTACCGCAGCAATGAAGAAAGTTTATGCTTCAGGTGAATTAGCAGAGTTTGCTAATAAACAAGGATTTGAAGTCATTGAATTGTATGGTGATGATGCGACACAATTTATGGCCAATGAAGATAAAAAGTTTGGCGAAATTATAAAAAAATAACTGAGGAAACGGCTGATAATAGCCGTTTTTATGCCTATGCTAAATCGTCATATATTATCATTTATATTTTGCCTATTTGGATTATTTCTTATTATTTATAGCGCCTATTCATTAGGTGATTTTAGTGAATATGGTGCGGCTTTTATGCCTTCACTAATTGGTGGAGGAATGATTGTTTTTTCATTATTAGATATTTTTGCAAAAAAGCAGCAAATGGATACACCTTTGGTGACATGGCATGAAATAAAATTTGTGTTATTAATTATTGGTATCATTCTATTTTATGTGTTTTTTGCTGAATACCTTGGTTTTATTGTTACGGGATTTATTGTTATTGCACCATTAATGATGAAATACGCAAAAGTAAAACCGATATTTAGTTTTATTATTTCTGCTGGAATTGTATTAGGCGTTTACTATTTATTTACTGCTGTACTGTTAGTACCGCTACCTCAATTATTTTAATAAATAGAGAAAAACAGTATGGATATATTTATTAGCGCATTAGCTTATATTGATTACACGACAATACTTGTTGTCATAGGCGCTTGCTTATTTGGTTTATTTGTTGGAGCAATTCCGGGGTTAACATCAACCATGGCAATTGCTTTAATGGTGCCTTTTACTTTCTTTCTTGATCCAATTCCTGCATTAGCACTGATGATCTCCGTAGGTGCATCCTCGATATTTGCCGGCGATATTCCAGGGGCATTATTAAATATTCCCGGAACACCCGCCTCTGCAGCTTATACTAACGATGCCCATACATTGGTTAAAGAAGGTAAAACTAATCGTGTATTAGGGATGTCATTAACAAGCTCCGTTATTGGTGGGGTGATCGGCACAATTATTTTAGCGTCAACCGCTCCGTTGTTAGCTGAGTTTGCACTTAAATTTAGCTCTTACGAATATATGTGGCTTACTTTAATTGGATTAAGCTGCGCCACTATTGTTTCTGGCGCTCAAATTAGAAAAAGTTTGCTAGCACTGTTTTTCGGTATTGCTTTAGCCACTATTGGCTACGATGAATTTACAGGACAAGCCCGTTTTACCTTTGGTGAAGTCTCTTTAATGCAAGGTGTCAGTTTTATTCCCGCCATGATAGGGCTATTTGCTATCTCTGGTGCGATTAAATATTACGTCGATCGCTGGAAAGAAAAGCAAATTAAATTAGCAGTTAATACAGATAATAGCTCATATAATATTTTTAAAGGGGTGGGAAAGGTTGTTTGCCAACGTAAAGGGGGCATTTTCCGTAGTGGTATTATTGGTACATTGATAGGTGCTTTACCCGGTGCTGGTGCCGATATCGCTGCGTGGATCTCTTATGCAGTATCTAAAAAATTATCAAAAAAACCGCAAAAGTATGGGCAAGGCTCAGAAGAAGGTATTGTTGATGCATCAGCAAGTAATAATGCTAGTTTAGCAGGAAGTTGGATACCTTCATTGGTTTTTGGTATTCCCGGTGATTCTGCGGCAGCTATTATCATTGGTGTATTGTATATGAAAGATATGCAACCTGGACCAACTCTCTTTTTATTTAATCCAGATAAACTGTACGCCGTTTTTATCATTTTCTTTATTGCGAATTTAATCTTATTACCTATAGCTTTTATTGTTGTTAATTTTTTAAAGAAAATTGTTGCTATTGATAATGCAATTCTTTATCCAGCAATTATTTTATTTAGTATTGTCGGTTCATTTGCTATTACTAATACGATGTCATCCATTGTGGTTATGATGGTGATGGGAGTTATCGGCTATTTTCTTCAACAGCGTAACTTTCCAATCTCACCGATTATATTAGGGATGATTTTAGGACCGATGCTAGAGAAGAATTTACTTTCTTCGTTGATGAAATCGGACGGAGAGCTAATTAATTTTGTTAATAGACCTATTTCAATTGTATTAGCCAGTGTTTTCCTATTAATTGTCGCTATGCAAATTAGGAGCGCATTTAAAACCAAATAACTAATAAGCTATTTATTATTTTCAAAAATATACACATATTCTATCCAATACCAGGGAAAATGCTTCTTAAATAATTAATTTTTAATTTAAGAGGGCAATATCCGTAGATAAATAAAAATATCGGGTGTTTTTATGAAAAAGATATTAAATAAACCAGAAAATTATGTTGATGAAACATTAGCTGGCTTATGCCTTGCACATAATGATATTTATCGTCAACCACAACCACGTTTAATTACGCGAGCTAACAGCTCAGATAAAGCTAAAGTGGGAATTGTTACTGGCGGAGGATCAGGGCACCTTCCCGTTTTCACCGGATATGTAGGTGAAGGTTTATTAGATGCCGCCGCAGTCGGTGATGTATTTGCCTCACCGTCAGCAGATCTAATGGCTGATGCGATACGCGCTGCGGATAATGGGCAGGGGGTATTACTGCTCTATGGTAATTATGGTGGCGATATTATGAATTTTGATATGGCCTCTGAAACGGTAGATTTTGAAGATAATATTCGATGTACAACGGTGTTAGCGACAGATGATATTGCTTCTGCAACACCAGAAGAAGCGCATAAACGTCGTGGTGTGGCTGGAATGATTTATGGTTTTAAAATAGCAGGGGCCAAAGCTCAAGAAGGGGCATCTCTTGATGAGGTGACCCGCATTGCTCAAAAAACCATGGAAAACACGCGAACAATAGGCTGTGCCTTAACATCTTGCACCTTACCCGCTGTTGGACATCCTACTTTTGAAATAGCTGACGATGAAATGGAAATGGGAATGGGGATCCACGGTGAACCAGGAATTTGGCGCGATAAATTACGTAGTGCAGATGATATTGCTGAAGAAATGTTTCAACGTTTACAAACCGAATTATCACTAAAAAAGGGTGATAAAGTCTCAGTACTAGTCAACTCGTTAGGTGCAACGCCTTTAGAAGAACTCTATATTTTATATAATAAAGTTGTTCAACTTATTGATAATACAGGGGCGACTATCATTCATCCATTAGTCGGACGTTATGCAACATCAATGGAAATGACCGGTGCTAGCTTAACTTTTTGTAAACTTGATGATGAGCTTGAAGCTTTATTGAATGCACCTGCTCACTGTGCATTTTGGAGAGTGTGATGATGACTAATATTACACTCGATAATATAAAACTTGCTGTACAACGTATCGCGATTGCCTGTGAACAGTCTCAAAATAGACTATGTGAAGCAGATAGCCAACTTGGTGACGGTGATTTAGGGGTAACCATGCAAAAAGGATGGCGACAAATTGCTAACGATGCCCAAGATTGGCCTGACGATTTAAGTAAAGCGCTTTTTCAATGCAGCAAATCATTACAAAAAGCCTGTGCGTCTTCTTTTGGTACTTTGCAAGCAACGGCTTTTATGGCAATAGCCAAATATTGCAAAGAAAACCACCTGCAAGAAATAGCGCTTACTGATATTTCCCCACTATTGACGGTCGCATACCAAAGCATGATGGCGAGAGGAAAAGGGGAATTAGGGCAAAAGTCAGTATTAGATATTCTTTATCATTTATCTGAAGATCTAGCGTCAATCTCATCTCTGACTGAACTAAAACCCACTGCTTTAAAAAGTATTAATAATACGCTAAATGAATTTCGCCCTAAGCCTAATTTATTGGGACGTGCCCGTATGTTCCCAGAAAAATCGATAGGATTAGACGATCCCGGAATGTTAGCGATTAACGTTATTGTTGAAGCAATTTGATTGAATAAATAAAAGGCTCTTACATGAAAAAATTATTTGGCGTTACAGTGGCGATGGTTACTCCGTTTGATTCAAATGATCATGTGGACATCAACGCGTTGTCTGCATTAACTAATATGTTGATCACTAAAGGTGTTGATTGTCTTTATCCTTGTGGCACGACCGGAGAAATGTTGCGTTTATCTGCATCAGAGCGTAAAAGTGTGGCACAAACCGTAGTAGAGACGGCAAATAAACGTTTACCTGTTTTTATTCATGTTGGCGCAATGACGGTAACAGAAACCATTGAACTCGCCAAACATGCTGTAGAAATTGGTGCCGATGGTATTGGTGTAGTGACGCCACAATTTTTTGCTGCCACAGACAGAGAATTAGAGCACTATTTTGTGACTATCGCCAATAGCGTACCAGAGAATTTCCCAATCTATCTTTATAACATTCCACAATGTGCGGCTAATAATATCAAGCCTGAATTAGCGGCTAAAATTCAGCAACAATGCAAAAATGTGATTGGTATAAAATACAGTTTTGCCGATAACAATACGACACTTGGCTATTTAGCGGTTACAGATAATTTTTCAGTACTTCATGGCTACGATAAATTATTCCTTGGTTTATTAGATGCAGGCTGTGATGGCACAGTTTCAGGATGTGCCTGTGTTTTCCCTGAGCCATTTGTGAATATGTATCAAGCCTATATTACGGGTAATTATCAAGAAGCGAAGCACTGGCAACAATTTTGTGTGAAATTTAGTGATGCTTTGAAATCAGGCGCGAACATGGCGATATTTAAGTCAGCATTAACTATGCGTGGCTTAAATGGTGGTCATATGCGTTTACCTCAACTTGATTTATTACCTGAAGAAAACCAACAATTGAAAGAAGATCTAACGCAATTATGCAAAGAAGCGGGGATCGCTTTTTCAATTAATTAACAGAGACTCAGCTTCAAAATATCTTTATTATATTAAGCAGTATAAAAAACAAGCTATACTGCTTTTTTATAATAAATAACATCTATTTATTCAATTATTTTTGTGATAAAAAATGACCATATTGCATAATATCGACATTGCCACCACTGATAATAATGCCAATTTTTTTGCCTTTTAACTTATCACCAAATTGACGAGCTGCAGCTAAACTTAAACAGCCTGTAGGCTCTACAATGATTTTCATTCTCTGAGCATAAAATTGCATAGCAGAAATTAGTTCTTCATCTGTTGCTGTTAAAATATCGTCTACGTTGTTGCGAATGATCTCAAAAGTATAATCGCCTAAATGCTGAGTTTGTGCGCCATCTGCAATAGTTTTTGGCGTATCAATATAAATTATCTCACCTTTGCGTAATGATTGTTGTCCGTCATTTCCCGCTAAAGGCTCAACACCAAAAATTCTACAATGTGGCGAAAGGGCTTTGGTTGATAATAATGAACCTGAAAGTAAACCACCTCCCCCTAAGGGAACAAACAGCATATCTAACTCACCAACTTCCTCGAATAACTCTTTAGCTGCAGTACCTTGACCGGCAATAACGTGAGGATGATCGTAAGGTGGTATTAAAGTTAATCCTTCTTCTTGAGCAAGCTTTTGTCCTATCTCTTCGCGATCTTGTGTATAACGGTTATATAGAATGACTCTGCCACCATAACCTTTTGTTGCTTGCATTTTAGCTGTGGGGGCATCTTCAGGCATGATAATTGTAGCTGGAATACCTAATAATTTTGCCGATAGAGCAATAGCTTGAGCATGATTACCTGATGAAAAAGTTATCACACCATTTTTGCGTTGTTCGCCCGTAAATTGTGATAATGCATTCATTGCTCCGCGAAATTTAAAAGCGCCTATGCGCTGAAAGTTTTCGCATTTAAAATAGAATTGAGCACCCGTTAACTCATTAATAGTGCGAGAGGTTAAGATAGGTGTTTTATTAAGATATGGCAAAATACGTTGATGTGCTTCAACCACATCTGGGTAAGTAGGAAGCGCTAATTTATTCATAAAGTTTGCTCCTTGATCACCATGGCTTCAATTTCAATTTTACTGCCAAAATGAAGCTCTTTTACACCCGCGACTAATCTGGCCGGTTTATGTTTACCAATCCATTTTGCATATAACTCATTGACAACAGGCCATTCGTTAATGTCTGTAATATACATCTTAACTTGGGCAATATCGGTTTTTTGTGCTTTTATTCCTATAAGGCAAGCGTTTAAATTTTCAAGCACTTGATTAATTTGAAATTCAATAGGTTTATCCGTTAATGGCACGCCGTTTTTATCTAAAGGTAATAGGCCTGAAATAAAGGACATATTATTGGCTGTAACAACATGAGAGTAGTGCCCCCCTGGCGATGAAAGAGCTTCAATATTTTGCATCACAAGATGTGAACTCATAGTATTTTCCTATTTCACTCTGGTTAGATTAAATGTATAACAACTTATACATTATGTCTAACTCTAGATCAATAGTGTAGTTTTAGCTAGTAAATCAAATAATAAATACGAGGAAATTGACGATAGCTATGATAGCTATATAGAAAGTAGTTATTAGCAAGGTAAAATTAATCGCCACTGTTTGGAGGGAAAGTAATGGCTTAATGGTGTTATTTTAACATAGATAACATAGCGTTAGCATTTGCTTTGTCGTAGGCCTTTTAAAGGTTGAAAAGAAGGTTCAATAACTTGATTGAGCCTTCTTAATGTAGGCGGTTATTCGTTAATAAAGCTTAAATAGTTAAAAAGTGGCTTAAAACCAAATTTACGGTATAGCGCTAGACCATCCGCTGACGCATCTAAGAAACAACGCTCGACACCTTGCTCTCGACAAAACTCTAATACGTGAGTAATTAAATGTGTGGCATAACCATTGCCTTGATAGGCAATATCCGTCCCAATATCGTCAAATCTTGCTAGTTTATCATGTAATGTCAGCGTTAATGATGATACAGGCTGCCCTGCAACTAATAATGCATAATGAAGGATCGTCGCACCATTATCTAACGCTTTTTGGTGATAACGAATATATTCATTAGTTATCGTATCGTCACCAACAGGAAAGGCGGTTTTCAATGGTTGCGCCCACTGTTTAAGATCATGGTTAGTTAAAATAATATCGCACGGGTTATTTTTATAGGGGGGATAAGTCGCATCAGACAATGAGAGATACATAGCGGTTGTCATACCGTCACCCGTATAACCTGCTTTTTTTATTATCTCTTCAAATTCAGGCAACAGAGATTCCGGCAGAACCAGCATGTGACCTTTTTTTTGCGAGGAGAACAGCGTACTTGCTTGTTGGAAAGTATTTTCGCTAGCGCCTTGACGAAGATAGATAAAATTAAAAATAGGCGCGTCCATCGGTGTCATAAAGCAGTGGGTATGATCACCAATACGAATATTGTTTTCACATATCTCTGACCAAAACGCTTTTTCTATAATTTTAAACTCTTTATACAGTTGTGCATCCATAATGGTTCTCTAGATAAATCATGATAAGCGATAAGAGGCTAACAGAGGATCCGCTTGTGTAGATTAATTTGGTTCAACTTACTCACCTAATAAAAGTGACAGTGTCACCAATGTGTCTGTTGCTACATGTAAATCTTTTAGCAAATAGGGCATCGGGCTATAATCGATGTTCCATCTTTAGTAGTCGTTGCTGAGCAATTATAGCCTTTTTATCATACGTTTTCCGGTATCACTAAAGTTACCATAAAAAGTCATCTTAGTGGCTTAGCATTTGCTCAGGGTGATGTATATCACTAATTTCAATGTAATATGTGTAAGATTACGTTATCGGTAATCTACAATAGGGATAGATCTACTAAAGAATAATCACTTTGGTAAATCCTTGTGAATATTATACTCACTTTATGTGCTAAAAAATGCAAAATTTATAAAAAATAATTATTTTTCATAAAGATATATGGTTATTTCTATATAAAAAATGGCTTATAACAGTGATTCTCATCACAAAGAGATAAATGGACTATAACATTAACGATACAATAGGTTGTTCTCCCCATAAATAACCAAAAAACCAGTCAATAATTCTTATTAAAATGCTTTATTAAGAATTTTATCTATATAAAAAAAGCAATTTCAGCACCATACTATTACCCGCATTCAAACCAGTCATATAATCCAAACATAAATGAAAAAATGAATCATTAGACTATATTTAAGCTCTAAAACCAGTTTAATTTACTTATTTATCTTTAAATATAAGTTTATTGTTTTACAAAAAAAATAATATCGATATGATAGCCCACATATACAGCATATTATTTTTTTAAAAAAGGCGTCATATGTTAGAAAGTATTGGTATTTCAAATATTTGGACATACCTTTTAGGCGTTATTTTTATTACACTAGTACCAGGTCCAAATTCAATTTTCGTCCTAACTTCGAGTGCGAAGCATGGCGTGAAAGGGGGGTATAAAGCCGCTCTTGGTGTTTTTACGGGTGATGCATTATTAATCTTTTTGGCATTTTTGGGGGTTGCTTCATTAGTCAATGACTTCACCCGTTTTCTTTATTGTGATCAAGTATGCCGGTGCACTTTATTTAACCTATTTAGGTTTAAAAACACTCTATGCGACATTCCATAAGAAAAAAGAGCAGCCGGAACAGGTTGCAGTAGAGGTTGTAAAAGCGAAAAACGGCTTATATATCAAAGCGCTTTTCTTAAGTTTGTTAAATCCAAAAATGATCATCTTTTATGTGTCATTTTTTATTCAATTTATTGATCCTAAATATGAAAATGCAGGGGTTCCCTTTTTTGTATTAGGTGTAATATTAGAAATATGTAGTATGCTTTACTTATCTGTACTTATTTTTGGTGGCGTTGCTATTACTAATAAGGTTAAGCATAACAAACGATTAGCATCATTATCGAATAGTTGCATTGGTGCTGTATTCTTATTATTTGGTGCTAAACTCGCTTTAACGGCTTAATAGATTGATAAGATTGATGAAAAGGTCACATTTTATGGTGACCTTTTTTTTATACGAAATTTGTATATGATGAAGAATGAGCTAAATGATAACAAGGCCACCTTATGAAAAATACCATTGTAAAAGATCTGAAAACACTGGAAGAGATTTATGGTCAACCTGCCGAACCATCGGTCTTAAAAGAAGTGGATTTTATTCACCCCCTTTATCGCCCTTATATTGAAGCTACACCATTTGTTGCATTAGCCACTTATAGTGCTGATGGTATGGATGTTTCTCCTCGTGGCGATGAGCCCGGTTTTATTCATATTGAAGACGATCATACTTTATTATTACCCGATAGACGTGGTAATAACCGCATTGATAGCATGCGCAATTTGTTAATTAATCCCGCGATTGCTTTATTAGTCCTAGTCCCCGGCATTAATGAAACATTACGAATTAATGGTCATGCGGAAATTTTAATAGATGAAGAAACACTCGCACGCTTTAAATATAACAATGCACTACCTCGCTCTGTCTTGCGCATCCATGTTGAGCGCGTATTTTTCCAATGTGGTAGGGCACTTATTCGTTCAGGTTTGTGGGAAAACAAATATTTAGCTGATAAATCAACTATTCCAGCACCGGGACAAATATTGAAATCCATTTCTCATCAACAATTTGATGGTGATAAATATGATGCACAATTGCCTGAACGTATTATGAAAACATTATATTAATCATATAGTTTGCTCTTTTTATATTAACATTTGCTAAAAAGAGCAAGAAACAGAGTGCATAATGGGGGGGAAGTGCACGCTATACTGTTTTAATAAATACCTTAATTAGTAGCGTGATTTTATGTATTTTCAGTATGGTGAAAAAGAGATCACTTTTTTAAAACAAAAAGATAAGCGTCTAGCCGCGGTAATGGAAAGAATAGGGGAAATTAAACGTCCACTTACTCCTGATTTATTTACCGCATTAATTAAAAATATTATTGAACAGCAAATTTCTGTTGCGGCTGCTACCACGGTTCAGCAACGCTTACTTACCCTATGTGATGGTATTTATACTCCTGTACATATTGCTAGTTTATCAGAGCAAGATATTCAGCAATGTGGAATGACAATGCGTAAAGCCGGCTATATTAAAGGTATCGCTGACTCAGTTATAAATCATACGTTAGATTTAGACCAAATCCCCGCTATGTCTGATAAAGCGGTGATCAATACCCTGATAAAATTAAAAGGTATTGGTATTTGGACAGCTGAAATGTTATTAATTTCATCACTTAATCGTCCTGATATTTTAAGTTGGGGGGATTTAGCTATTCAGCGTGGTATCATGCGTTTATATCGCCATCAAAGCTTAGATAGAACACGCTTTGAACGCTATCGTAAACGTTATTCTCCTTATGGTTCAACGGCTTCACTCTATTTATGGGCATTATCTAAAGAAAGCGCAGACTAAAGAGCAATAATCGGAGTGATCTAAATAGAAGTTTATTGATAATGGACTTCATCCAGCATACATAAATGTAGGAACTAAAATGGAAAAGAGACATTATCAACTTATTGAACAAGCCTGCCGTTTTATTGAAGAAAATCAGGGTGATGTTTCTCTTGCCGACATCGCCGCACATATTCAATCCAGCCCATATTATTTCCATCGACGATTTAAATCTATAATGGGAATTACACCTAAAGAGTATGCGAATGCTTATCGGCACAAACTAATTAAGAAAGCATTAGCTGGCGATAAAACAATTACAGATGCGATATATCAATCAGGCTTTAATGCGAATAGCCGATTTTATGAAAATGCGACGGCCATATTAGGTATGACGCCAACCCATTGGCGCAATGGTGGACAAAATATCGTGATTTTTTTGCTGTAGGGATCTGCTCATTAGGCCATATCCTTGTAGCTCAAAGTGAAAAGGGCATTTGTGCGATAACACTTGGCGATGATCCTGCGTGTTTATTAGAAGAATTACAAAAACAATTTCCTCAAGCTGAACTTGTTGGTGCAAACCAAGAGTTTGAAAAATTGGTTGCCCAAGTCATTGGTTTTGTTGAACTGCCAACACAACCTTTGGCATTACCACTTGATATTCAAGGAACAGTATTTCAACAAAAAGTTTGGCGGGCATTATTAGATATTCCTTTTGGTTGTACCATGACATATCAAGAAATTGCTCAAAAAATTGGTTCGCCAAAATCTTATCGAGCAGTGGCGAATGCCTGTGCATCAAATAAACTAGCAGTGGCGATCCCTTGCCATCGAGTTATCAGACAAAATGGTGAAATATCTGGATATCGTTGGGGGATTGAGCGCAAAGAAAAATTATTACAAAGAGAAAAATCCCTTCATCATCAGCATGATAGATTGGCTATTAGCAAGAGCGATTAACCGTTATAATAAACATAATATCAATTTATAACAGATGAAATAAAATGGCATCAACAGCGATTGTACCAACAGATATTACATTTTTTGAGCGTTTAATCCCTTCAATTTTAGCTGGTATTAAAGTGATCACAATTAGGGATGAAGCAGAAAGCCACTATAAACCAAACACTATTGTTGATTTATTATCTAATGAACATGGCACTTATTATGGAAAGTTACAAATTATTTCTGTATCACCCTTAAATTTTAATGAGATAAATGAATTTCATGCTCAACAAGAGGGTATGAGTTTGCCTACTTTAAAGGCCTTAATTAAAGACATTTATCCTACAACGGAAAATCTTTATTTAATAGAATATAAATTAATACAATAAGTAGTTCTCTCTTATTAGTTAATACCAATAAAAGCGGAGGAGTTCCTCCGCTTTGTATTATAACTTAAAATCAATAGGGTAATCGTTAGAAAAATTAAGCTAAATCAAGTTGTTGCTTTAAGATCTCTATTTCTGCTTGCCATTGAGCCTGTAATATAGGCTTTTGATGAGCAGATTTTCTTGCTAAATCAGCATTCAATTTATCTTCAAGTGCTATCAATTTCATTAGCAATTCATCTTCATTATGATGTTTTACTATTTCAACAGATGGAGCATGATGGCCATTTTGCTCATTAGAGACCGATGACATATCTTGTTGAGAAATAAGCTGATAAATTGTTTCAATATCATGATGTTCGCTAAGAATACCATTGTGAATATACCAAAAACGATTACAGCTTTTCTCTATCAATTCTCTATCATGGCTGACGAGTAAAATTCCCCCTGAAAATCGTTGAATTTGCTCAGCTAATGCCTGTTTACCTTCCATATCAAGATGGTTTGTTGGTTCATCTAGCATTAATAATGAATATTTTGCCAAACTGAGACCAATAAAAAGTAAACGAGCTCGTTCACCACCACTTAATGACTTTACTTGCTGATTATGGCGAGAATAAACAAAACCTGCATTTATTAATGCCATTTTCCTTTGCTCATCTAATAGCGGTGCAAAGGGCTTTAGTGCATCGGCAAGGGTATCATTATCATTAAGTTGTGCGAGGCTTTGATCGTAATAACCTAACTCAACTCTGGGATGAAGCCTGATCATATTTTCTGTTGATGTGGTTGAACCATGAAATGATGACCAAATCATTTTTAATAATGATGACTTACCTGTCCCATTAGCACCAACAATAGCGACTCGATCACCACTTTTGATCCGTTGATTATCGATGGTATATAAAATCGGTGCATCTGGCGCAGGGATCACTGAAAGCTGATGCAGCTCAAGCAATCTATCTGCCCGTAATATTGTTCCTGATAACTGTAACGTCCATTGATTGCCTTCTGTTACATCGACTTGTTCGTCTTTTAAACGAACAATTTGTTTTTCCATTTGTTTGGCTTTACGTGACAAACTTTCGTTATCATACACTTTTCCCCAGATGGCCAATTGCTTCGCACTTTGTGCAATACGATCTATCTCTTTTTGTTGTGCATCACAACGATGTTGCGCACTGATATCTTGTGCTTCTTGCTCTTGTCTTGCCTGAGAGCAGGGCAAGCGAAAAACAGATAGGGTTTTATCACGAATGATCCACGTACAATTGGTCACTTTATCTAACAACCTATTGTCATGTGAAACAAGAATAAAACTTCCTCGCCACTGTGTTAAAAATGTTTCTAACCACAAGATAGTCGGTAGATCTAAGTGGTTACTTGGCTCATCTAATAGCAGTAAGTCTGGTTGTAAAATCAATGCTCTCGCAAGTAATAAACGAGTATGTTGACCACCACTTAATTGTGAGGCTAATAGATTGATTTCATTGGCTTTAAATCCCATTTCACTTAATAATAATTCACTGCGCCAACTTTCAGATATGCGTAGCTCTTCAGGTAATTTATGAAGAACCGCATCAATGAGACGCATTGACTGTAGCTCACTTGGTAACTGTTGTTCGACATAAGCCATAATGACTTGATTGGCGATAGTAATAGAACCATCTGTTGGTATTAATTGGTGTGATAAAAGTTTTAATAGGGTACTTTTTCCACAACCGTTGTAGCCAATTAAACCAATTTTCTCACCTTTAGTGAGTGCCAAAGAAATATTACTCAGCAATATACCGTGATTATTATGAAAAGAGAGATTTTGTGTAGATAATAATGTGCTCATAGCTTACTCATTTTTTAAGCATAAAAATGCTTTGGGTAATATCACGCGATAACCCAGTAAGCTGAGGAGAGGTAATAGTTAACGTCGCTCAGGCAGGTTAACGCAGTAAAGAACTGTGAAAGCCTGAGCTATGGCGATTACCAAAGAAGTGTGAGTATTCAACAAGATCACACAACAACATAATTAGCCTCCTTTTAAAATTTATCAGTTAATCGGTAAAGTGAGTTTAGCAAGACAGGTTTCTTGATTGCAAGAATGTAATGATGAGAAACCGTGTCTTTTTGTGTGAAAGAGGAGGGAATAGGCGTTGCTGAATTAATATCAAAAATAGTTATTTTTTGCACACTAAATCATAGAATTTCATCATTTTATCGTAAATTTTCCTAGATAAGAACTATCTCCCTACATTGCGTGTTTTTATCATGATATATTGCTATTTATTCGCTATAGCTGTCCTATTAAAAGGTTAGAAAATGAGTAAATTAAGAGTCGCTATTATTTTTGGTGGAAAATCAACCGAGCACCAAGTTTCATTACAATCAGCAAAAAATATTATCAATGAATTAGATCGAACGAAATTCGACCTTTGTTTAATTGGGATTAATGAACAAGGGCAATGGCATGAATATGCTGAAGACAATTATTTAATTAATAGCGATAACCCCTCAACTATCTCATTAAGCCAACCTTTGCGTCCAGTGGCTATTATTCCTGGCAGTACCCGTCAGCAATTTATCTCTTTAACTGATGGGCAACCTCTTGCACAAATAGATGTGGTATTTCCTATTGTGCATGGTGCTTATGGTGAAGATGGCACCCTACAAGGACTATTACATATGATTGATATGCCATATGTAGGCCCTAATATCATGAGTTCTGCAGCATGTATGGATAAAGATATCACTAAGCGCTTACTGGATGATGCAGGATTAGCGGTTGCACCATTTATTACACTGATGGCTCA
This sequence comes from Proteus sp. MB838, assembly GCF_054767435.1. Classification (NCBI taxonomy): domain Bacteria; kingdom Pseudomonadati; phylum Pseudomonadota; class Gammaproteobacteria; order Enterobacterales; family Morganellaceae; genus Proteus; species Proteus sp. MB838. The sequence continues at coordinate 145,602 of NZ_BAABMO010000002.1, read as the reverse complement.
CCAATTAAATGATATTTCCTATAATGAAGTTGTTGAACAATTAGGGCTCCCTTTATTTATTAAACCAGCAAATTTAGGTTCTTCTGTTGGTATCAGCAAAGTCAATAATGAAGCCGAGTTTAATGCTGCATTATCCATGGCATTTGAATATGACCTTAAAGTGATTATCGAAAGTGCTATTGTTGGCCGTGAAATAGAGTGTGCCGTTTTAGGTAATGAAGAGCCTGAAGTTAGCCCTTGTGGTGAAATTGTGTTAAATGATGCTTTTTATGCTTATAACACAAAATACATTGATGACGATGGTGCAAAAGTAGTAGTACCTGCTGATTTAGATAATGCGATTAGCTTACATATTCGCCAAACGGCATTGAAAGCTTACCAAGTTTTAAACTGTTTAGGTATGTCGCGCGTTGATGTATTCTTAACCGAAGATAATCAAGTTATTATCAACGAAATTAATACCTTACCAGGTTTTACTAATATCAGTATGTATCCTAAACTGTGGCAAAGTACGGGATTAGATTATCAATCACTCATCACGAAATTAATTGAATTAGCGCTAGAACATCATAAAAAAACAGCCGTATTAAAAACTAAGTGTGAGCTTTAATCACAATAATACTCTAATAGCGAAGTGAGGTTCAGATGAAAATTACACACCTTGATCATTTAGTATTAACCGTGGCTGATATCGAGGCGAGTTGTCATTTTTATCATAATGTATTAGGTTTTGAGATAATTACCTTTAAACAAGGGCGTAAAGCCCTTGCTTTTGGTCATCAAAAAATCAATCTTCATCAGCTAGGAAAAGAGTTTTTGCCTAAAGCTGCTAAACCAACGGCAGGCTCTGCGGATTTATGTTTTATTACTGAAACGCCATTGTTAGACGTGATAGAGCATATAAACCAGCAGGGTATCAATATAGAAGAGGGTCCTGTACCAAGAACAGGGGCTACAGGGCCTATTATGTCAGTTTACTTACGTGATCCAGATAATAACTTATTGGAAATTGCTAATATTATTGAATAGATTAACCACATATTCTAAATAAAATATAATAATATTTAGCTAAAAAGCTACAAGTGTTCTTTTTAGCTTAAATATTCTAAATTATTTATATTCAAAAAATGAACCCTCCAAATATGATAGTAATAAATAGACCTATTTGTGGCTATTTTCGCCTGATTAAAATAAAAAATAATAGATATAATTTAATAATATAGCCTTTCTTATTATAATAATGTTAGCATTATTCAATTATTTTTCAGGTAACAATGGATGGTATGATGAAAAAAGTTATTTTTGTAAGTGCAATATCAGGGGGGATCTTATTTTGGTCAATACATTTACAAGCGGATAATTTTGATTGTCGTAATGCGGAAACACAAACAGAAATTAACCAATGTGCATACCAAGATTTTCAACAAAAAGATGAAGAGCTGTCACAAATTTATCAACAATATTATGTGAAATTAGAAACTAAACGACAACAACAGTTACAGCATGCACAGTCAGTTTGGATGACATTTCGTGACCTCTCATGTCAATATGAGGCGGACTATTACCAAGGTGGCAGTTTGGCTCCGATGGTTTACAGTAGCTGCTTAAAAGATAAAACCATAGAAAGAATTAATGATCTGAAAAACTATATTGCCTTATATTAAGACTAAAGAACTTCTTATCTTGAAAATAGGCTACTCATTTTAAAAGTATTGTTTTTTATCAAAATCTATCGTTTTTAGTTATATAAAATTATTATTTTTGTATTATTTTGAAACATTAAATAACTTGACTAATCCCACCTGTAAAGTACTCTAAATTATAAAGTAGCAATTAAAAATAGAAGATATGATATGAATATAATGACGAAATTAGGCGCAGCAGTATTGCTTACATCCTTATCCACTATTGCTATTTCTGCAGATATAAAACTAACATACGGTATTAATTTGATTGATTTTAACGGTGATGGTGTAAAAGATATTGTCGTTAAATCTAAGCGTATATTAAATGATGCATCATCAATTAATATGGTCACGGTTTATATAAAAGATGCAGATGAACAAGTTTATATTGTACCTTCAATTTATGATAATGCTCTTAGCTTATTTGATAATAAAGCTGAAAACAGCGATATTAAAATCTCTAACTTCAAATTTATAGAGAAAAAAAATCAAGTTATCTTAGTCAGCGGTGAGAAAATAGGTAATGATATGTTACAATCAACACCTATACGTTTTTCAAGTTACACTATCACGAAACAAGATAAACAATATAAATGGGCATTTTCTGCATATTGCGTAACCAATTCTACTTATCTTAATGTTGATGATGCTTTTGTTGATCCCTGCATAAATAAATTAATTCGAGATTGATACATGCATAGGTTGTAAATGCATTGACTTTATTGAATTATTTTTCTTTTTAATATCAACCAATTACCTTATTTCCTCTCATATACCTCTCTTTATATAGTACGATCACTTGTATCATTTGGCATTCCTTGTTATTAATCTACACTTAGGATATTTCTTAATCATCAATATGCTGATAATTTTGTGTTTGTCATGTTCCGTTTTTAAGAGGGAGTTATGAAGGAAATTATTACAGGTTTGCTTCTAGCCTCAATAAGCTTATTTTCTGTCTCTTGTTCGCAAGAAGATACAGATGTCGTCAAAGTAGCAATCAATACTGGACCAGACCAAGTCATTTGGGATGAAGTGATCCGTTTAGCTAAACTTACCGAAGGATTAAATGTTGAAGTTATTGCATTTAACGACTATGAACGTCCTAATAAAGCCCTAGAAAATAGAGAAGTAGACGTAAATGTATTTCAATCTATTCCTTATTTACAATCAGAGATAAAAGCCCACAATTACAAATTTCATATTGCCAGCAAAACGTACATTTTCCCGTTAGCCGCGTATTCAAAGAAAATAAGCGATATTAGCGAACTCGAATATGGTGATGTGGTTGCCATTCCTAATGAAGCAAGTATGAAAGGGCGAGCTTTATTATTACTTGCAGAAAATCACCTCATTTCTTTAAAAGAGGGAGTTGGTTTTTTACCTTCCGTTGAAGACATTATTGATAATCCTAATGCCTTGATATTTCATGAAGTTGAAACTCCCATGTTAGTTGAAGCCCTTGATGATCCTGAGGTTACGATGGCGGTTATCAACAATAATTTTTCCTCTCAAATTGGCTTACTTGCTACCCGCGACGGTTTAATTATGGAGAATAAACATTCGCCTTATGCCAATGTTGTTGTTACTCGTATAGATAATATGAATGATGAAAAAATAAAGAAATTAATTACTGTTTTACATTCAAGACAAGTCGAATTAAAGGTGCAAGAAATGTATAAAGGGGACGCGGTTAAGGCGTGGTAGAACATATTTCAGGTTAAAAAACAAACAGTTCAATATAACTATGAGTTTCTATACCTAATAAAACAATCTAACAATATGAAGTTTTTTCAGTATGATGATAGAAACTTTATAATTCATAAATAGTAGAAATAAAAAATGTCTAGTTCTCAACTGAAAAAACAATATATTGGTGAACATCAATTATCTCCAGAAACGTTAATGATGAGCTATGGATACGATCCATTGTTATCGGAAGGCTCTGTCAAACCTCCTGTATTTTTAACATCGACATTTATTTTTAAAAGTGCAGAAGAAGGGAAAAATTTTTTTGATACGGTAAGTGGAAGAAAACCCCTTCCAGAAGGAGAAAAAGCGGGTTTAGTCTATTCTCGTTTTAACCAACCTAATAGTGAGATCGTTGAGGATAGATTAGCAGTTTATGAAAACACAGCATCATGTGTCCTCTTTTCATCGGGAATGTCAGCTATTACAACGACATTAATGGCTTTTACACAACCTGGCGATGTTATTTTACATTCTCAACCACTTTATGGTGGAACAGAAACATTAATAGCCAAAACATTCGCTAAGTTCGGTATTCAAGCAACACCATTTACAGATGGTTTAAATTTAGCACATATCCAATCGCAAGCTGAAATGGCTAGCCAAAAAGGGAGAGTTGCGGTGATATTTGCCGAAACTCCCGCCAATCCAACTAATTCACTGGTTGATATTCAAGCGTTAAAAATCGTTGCGGATAAATTAGAAACAAGCCAAGGCTATCGACCTATTATTATTTGCGATAACACCTTATTAGGACCTGTTTATCAACATCCTATAGAGCAAGGCGCTGATATTTCACTCTATTCATTAACAAAATATGTGGGTGGACATTCTGATTTAGTCGCCGGTGCTGCAATGGGATCACGCGAGCTTATTAATCAAGTTCGCCTATTAAGAGGTGCAATAGGGACACAACTTGATGCGCATTCTTGCTGGATGTTAGGCCGCTCTTTAGAAACATTGCAAATTCGCATGGAAAAAGCCAATCAAAATGCGCTATTAGTTGCACAATTTCTACGTGACCATGAAAAAGTGAAAGTGATCCACTATTTACCTTTTGTAGATGAAAATAGTATTGAAGGTCAAGTATTTGCTAGACAATGCACAGGCGCAGGATCAACATTCTCCTTTGATATTGTTGGTGGTGAAGCAGAAGCTTTTCGTTTTCTCAATGCGATGAAAATATTTAAATTAGCGGTGAGTTTGGGAGGAACCGAGTCATTGGCATGTCATCCTGGCTCTACCACACATTCAGGTGTTCCTATGGAATTACGCCACAATATAGGTATTCAAGAAACAACCATTCGTTTATCTATTGGTATTGAAAATCCTTATGATCTTATTGCTGACTTACCTCAAGCATTAGATCATGTTTAATGGATAAACAATAGCAAAACAGCGGATTATAAGATTTATAATCCGTTGTTTTTTTGCTTTGCTGTTTTTTATTGTTGTTTTTGCCATTCACTTTTGGTTAAACGACAAATAACTTCTGTTCTTATTTCGTCTAAATACTCCACATACTGATCTTTAATTATGTGATGATATTTAAATCCACACTTTTCTTGTACTCGCTTCGAGTTTACATTGTCTGCAAAATAACCACACCATAGATTATCTAATTGTAGAGTCTCAAAGCTATGACAAATAAGCGCTTTCACTGCTTCAGGAATAAGTCCTTTCCCCCAAAAAGGAGTACCAATCCAATAAGAAATTTCGGCATCATTATCCCCTATAGGGAAATTGCTCTCATGGCAAAAAGATAAGCCAATTAAACCAATCGCTTTATCATCATCGAGCAATGTGACAGCATAAACTTCATCACGCATAAATATAGTCTGGATAATTTCGGTACTTTCAGCAACACTTTTATGTGCTGGCCAGCCAGCGATAGGGCCTACTCGCTTATCCCTCGCATAATAATAGAGGCTCTCTGCATCTGATATTCGCCATGGACGTAATAATAATCGTTCTGTTTGTAATTTTTTCATACAATTTAGCTCTGTTATAACGTATGTTTCATTATGTTAGGATGATCGTATTTTAAAGAGAGCCAATATAAAACTGAATGGATTAATTAAGGTGTTATCGGTACTTTTGACAACTAAATCCATTAATGCTCTTGTGATTAACATTGAGATCATTAAAAATAAAAACAGTAGCAATATGCAATAGAGTGAATAATTTATGTTTAGTCAATCATTATTAAAGTTAAATATCCCTTCGGAGTATGCCGTTATTGGTGAAAGCGATATGCATAATGAATTAGGCTATCCATTAGCATTATCTTATGTTGTGGTTATTATTTGTTTAGATGGCAGGGCTGTTATTAATATAGATTTTCAAACAAAAACCATTAAAGCGAATGATATAGTGATACTCGGTGATAATAGAATGGTCACATTGCAACGTAAATCAGCTAATTTTCGTATTTTTTATTGTTTTCTTAAGAAATCTTTTGCCTCTGAGATCGCTTATGCACTTTCAAATAGTTTGTTTACATTTTTGCATGAAAACCCCATTTGTCGCCCTTCAACGGTTCACTTAAACGCCATAAACAATTGGGTGGAACAATTAAAATATATAGATAAAAGTTATACTGATCATAGAAAGTTAATGTTGAGAGGGCAGTTACAAAATCTTTTTTTTGCGATAACAGAATTAATACCATCTCATTATTCCTTATCTAAAAAAGAATTCAGCCGTAAAGAGCACTTATGTTGGCAATTTTGGGAATTAGTTATAAAACATAGCCACCAGCACAGAGACGTTGCCTATTATGCAAATCGCCTTAGCATCACACCGTTTTATCTATCACAGCTCACTAAACAATATTTTAATGATGTTCCTAAGACGCTGATTAATAGACAAGTAATTCTTAAAATAAAAGCGTTATTGACGCACACTACGCTATCAGTAAATGAGATCGCCATAAAACTCCATTTTGACGATCCCTCATATCTATGCCGTTATTTTAAGCGCGAGACTGATTGTTCCTTATCTGGATATCGCCAACAATATCAACGGCAATAAAATATATTAAGCAGCTATTCTTTTTTCACTGTAGTTCATACCTTGCAACATACAAAGCCAAGCTAGTACTGCGATCCCCATTAAAATAGCGAATAACGAAATAGGGGGCAAGGTTGTCAGGATATAACCACTAGCAAGTGGATTTAATGCAGCACCTAACCAACCTAGAGATTGTGCAGAGAAATAACTTGCTTTCATTCCTAACGGCGCAATATTATCGATCATCATATACTCACCAGGTGCATAAATCAGTTCACCAAAGGTAAATATTGCTATCGCCATTGCCCAGAAAATTAAATTATCACCCGCCAGCATAAAGCCCGCTAATCCTAAGATAAAAAAGAGTGTGCCTAAGGTCATTAATTTACGTAGTCTTTCAGCAACCACTTGTTTACCGACGATATATTGTAATGAGACGACAATGGCCGCATTGACGGGGAGGATCACCGCAATAGCAGATTCAGCCAATTTAGCATCATAAACAACTAAAAGGTATTGCGAAATACACGAAGCAAATGTACCAAAAGTTAATGTGCCAAAAAAAGTTGAAAGCACAAACCAGCCTAATGCTTTATCTTTTAGCATTATTTTCGGATCCCACTTTACACTATTTTCTTCTGTGGAATGGTCTACCACTGAACGTTGCACAAAACATTGGATCATAAATAAAGGAATACTGGCGGATATTGCAGCTAACCAAAAAGGTAATTGAGTACCATACATTAATAATAATGTGCCAATAGGTGGGCCAACCGTCCACCCGATATTAATAAAAGTATAGTTTAGTGAAAATATTTTAGGCTTTGCTGATATTGATAAAGTTTCAGAAAAATAAGCTTTCAATACCGTAGAAAAGACTAAATAGGAACAGTTAATAATTGAGAAAAAGATAACCACTAAAATAGTACTATTGACCATTGGGATAGCAGAAAATGCGATAATAAAGGTAATAATAGAAAAAACCATATAACGTTTTTTTTCAAATTTATCTGCCAGCATACCAAAGGCAAGGCTGAATACTATCCCCGTAGTCAGTGAAATAGACATTGCGATACCAATATCATCAACAGGCAATTTATATTGTCGTGATAAGTATATCGCCATAAAAGGCAGTGTTGCACCTCTTCCTATAGTCAGAATAAGTGATGAAAACAGTAGTGCAGTTGTAGAACGAGATTTTTTTGAGAACATATTATCATTTTAATTATTTGTATTAATGGATTATTGTTGTGTTTGGTAATTTTCTGGTGAAAACTGTCCAGCTGTATATTTATACATAACTTATAAATAACTGTATAGAGATAAAAGCTAGAAAATAAATTTTTTTAACCACTACCTATTTTATTATCCCATTTTTGATAACACTGTTTATCAAAAATATCTCTATAACAATAAGTTAGTTTTCTCTAGACTAAATAGTTTGATATAACCCGATTTAGCTAAGAGGCAAATTATGTCTATTATTCATCTTGAATTTGAAAAGCCTATTGTTGAATTAGACGAGAAAATAGATGCATTACTTGCATTTAAACAGTCTCAAGATGAAACAACGGCAGTTGATATAGACGAAGAAATCGCCAAACTTCGCCAAAAAAGCCTTTCATTAACACGCTCTATATTTTCTGATTTAGGGGATTGGGAGATCGTACAGTTAGCACGTCATCCTATGCGCCCTTATACATTAGATTATATCAAAGCTATTTTTACTGATTTCCAAGAGTTGGCCGGCGATCGTGCTTATGCTGATGATAAAGCGATTGTTGCAGGGTTAGCGCGTTTAGATAGAAAACCAGTGATGATTATCGGTCAACAAAAAGGGCGAGACACTAAAGAGAAAGTAAAAAGAAACTTTGGTATGCCATCACCAGAAGGTTATCGGAAAGCATTACGCCTGATGAAAATGGCTGAACGCTTCCATTTACCAGTGATTATTTTTATTGACTCCGCGGGTGCTTATCCGGGGGTTGGTGCTGAAGAGCGGGGGCAATCAGAAGCCATAGCACGAAATATTCTTGAAATGTCCCGATTAAAAACACCGATAATTTGTACAATAACAGGGGAAGGTTTTTCTGGTGGTGCATTAGCAATAGGAGTGGGGGATCGAGTAAATATGTTGCAATATAGTACTTATGCTGCCATATCGCCCGAAGGCTGTGCCTCTATCTTATGGAAAAATGCTGATAAAGCGCCTATTGCCGCCCAAACCATGGGAATGACGGCACCTAAATTACAGGCATTGGGTATTATAGACTCAATTATTCCTGAACCATTGGGAGGCGCACATCGCCACTACCAGCAAGCGGCTGAATTTGTAAAAAAACAGCTTCTCGCAGATTTAACAGAATTGAATAGTTATTCTAAAGAAGAACTGCTTGAGAAACGTTATCAAAAATTAATGTCCTATGGTTATTGTTAATTCTTTTCAAGTGAGAGAGCAATCAATGTTACACTGCCTATATTCAATACTCCCCATATAGGCAGTATTTTTATGTCAATTGACCTTAATTTATTACGTATTTTTTCTGCGGTTGCAGAGCAAGCACAGTTTGCCAGTGCTGCACGATCGCTTTCTATGCCAACATCTAATGTCAGTAGAGCAATAAAACAGCTAGAACAACAGCTTAACTGCCGATTAATTGATAGAACCACGCGAAAAATGCGTTTAACTGAGCAAGGGAAAATCTTGTATCAGCAAGCCAAAAAGACCTTATATGAATTAGATAATGTTGTAGAACATATAACGAGTGATGGACCATTAACAGGAACCTTTAGACTCACGATACCCAGTGAATATGGCAGTGAGTTACTTGCCGATATTTTAGCGGATTTTGCTGCACTTCATCCTAACTTAACCATTCAATGTGATACGCAGCTAATGCCAAGAAATGTTATAGAAGATGATATTGATTTACTTCTAACATTTCATCGTGGCCAATTAGCCGATAGTAGCTACCATTCACGTCTCATAAAGTCGTGGCGTAGTATTGTTGTTGCCTCAGAGAGCTTATTAGCAAAAACGGGTATCCCTACAGATATTGAACAACTAAGCCAATTACCTTGTATTTCCAGTTTAAGTGCATTAGAAGGGCAGCCGTGGATCTTTATTGATAAAGAGCAGAACCCTGTAAAAGTGACAATTAATAGCTGTTATCGTGTAAATAGTGCTATCTTAGCCAAAGCTGCCGTATTAAAAGGTTTAGGTTTTGCTATTTTAGCTGAACATTGTTGCCTTGATGCGATAAAGGCAGGCAAATTGCGAGCCATTTCTTTTCCTCAACAGCCCGCATCAATTAGTTTAGTCGCGATATATGCAAGTCGTCGTTCGCTTTCACGTAATATTGAACATTTTCTTGCATTTTTAACTCAGCGTTTATAATAATTAATCCGCTATCTGCTGAGAAAGTGCACCTTGTTTCTCTTTGCAAGGAAAAAGCATAATAAACAGAGTAATAAAACAGGAAAGTCCTGCGGTTAGCATGGCATAGGCAAATCCTGAATTAAATGCTTCAGGTAATAGGGCAACCAACTGATTATCTAGGGAAGCAGTTTTATTTTCTGTTACTAACGTAATAATATTAATCGGTTCTGCCACTATTCCTAATGCTTGACTTTGTATCATCATATAATTAATTGCTTGCTGTATCATTAATGTACCTAATAACGCAATTCCCATTGTCATACCGGTTTGTCTTAATGCATTCATGGTTGCAGACGCCATGCCCGAGCGAGACGGTGCTACACTTTTCATCACTAAAACTCCGATTGCGGGTGTCGCTAATCCCATTCCTGCACCCAAGATAAATAAATAGCTTCCTGTTATTGCGTAAGGGCTATTTGTTGCTAATGTTGCCAATAAACAAGAAGATATTGCAATCAACAAAAAGCCAAAGATCATTAATTTTCTGACAGATATATAACGAGAGAACCGTCCAAATAACATAGAAAAAAGAGCCATGGCGATAAACTCAGGAGCCATTCTTAAACCTGTTTCTAATGCACTCCAGCCTTGTGCTTTTTGTAGGAAAAAAGCGATAAAAAAGACATTACTATAAGTGGCAAATCCCAAAGTAAAAGAGGAAAGGTTATATTGGAAAAACGAGCGATCTTTAAATAACGATAGCGGTAATAACGGGCGTTCAATACGTTTTTCGACTATAACAAACAGGGTAATAAAAATCAGACCGACAATTAATGCGAATACAGTACGATAATCAGACTAACCTACAGAGCCAGCTTCAATAAAACCATAGGTTAGTAAACCTAATCCCAAGATACTGGTTAATTGTCCTAGGGGATCTAACGCAACATCCTCAGGATCGGCACTTTCACTTAATCCATACCAGCCTAGTAATACTGTAATAGCACCAATAGGAATATTAATAAGAAATATACTTGCCCAACCACTGGCATGAACTAATGCACCACCAAGGATAGGGCCAATAATCAGCGATAATGCACTAACCGAAGACCAAATACCAATAATACGGATACGTTCAATATCAACAGGAAAGGCATGTGTAATAAGTGATAATGCGCCAGGAATAAGGGCTGCAGCTGCAATACCTTGGATAATACGCCCAAGGATTAATATTTCATGTTGTTGTGCAATAGCACAGATAAGGGAGCCTAGAGTGAAAATAATCACCCCCCAGAGCCACACTTTTTTTCGTCCGAAACGATCACTTAATGGCCCTGAAGACAAAATACAAGCTGATAGACATAGTGCATAAGCATCCACAATCCACTGTAATGTAGCCATATTGGCATTAATATCATTCTGAATAGTAGGTAGAGCAACATTGACGATACTAATATCAAGAGTGGCCATAAATGTGCCTAAACAGATAGCACAAATAAGTGACAACCGTTTTGTATAACTCATAAGTTTTATTACCTTTATGGTGAAATAATAGTAGTATCATAATATCCGACTGACCGTCGGTCAATTCATTAATGATAATAAGTTTCATTTACGGTTATTGTGGCTATTCTCAATATGGAGTACCCTTTAACAGCCACTTAGAGGGAGATGAGCAATGTCATTAGAAGAAAAAAATATCGATAAACCAAGAACAAAGCCAGCCGAAGTTCGTTTAGAAGAGTTAATGAACGCCGCAGAAACACTATTTCTTGAAAAAGGATTTGATGCCACAACCGTCAGCGATATTGTAAAACAAGCGGGGGTCGCTAAAGGAACGTATTATCACTATTTTACGGCAAAAACAGATATTCTCGACGCACTGCGAACTCGATATATGGATTGGTATATTGATAAAATTGAGCAAGCAATGGCAAGCTGCCAAATTCAAGATTTTCGCGCTAAATTAAAACAGTGGTGTGAAACTAGCGTTATTGCTTATGTTGAAAAACAAGAATTACACGATATGCTTTTTCATCAAGTCTTTCATCAAAGCGGTAATATTCATGAAAATAGGGCGCTACAGCAGTTACAAAAGATATTAATGGGGGGGACAGAGAATAAAACGTGGCAAGTCCTACAGCCTGAATTAACCTGCACGCTTATTTATCATGGTATGCATGCTGCCGTTGATAATTTAGAACACAGTACGGAATACACATCACAAACATTAGGTGCGCTATTATATCGACAATTTACACAATTATTAAGTTAACCAGACTATTAAATAATGAATATTCTGGTTGTTGATATAAAATAGGCGTGACACTGTCACAAAAAAGAAAATTGGGCGCGATTAACAACTGAAATCATTTGTGGTGTTTCTAATATTGTTGCATCACTTTTATGCGGTTGTCTATTTCTTAGCAACATAATCATAAGGTAGGACTTCAAAAGAGCAACATGATAATTTCATCAAAAATGAAAGGGGATTATGATTGACTCGTGGTTGGTAACATATAACAACAGAATGTTAAATTTCAAACAAAAAAACATGTATTAATCTTTATATATTTAAATGCCACATGAAATTAATATTACCTATATTTTTAATATAATGATGTAATTAAAAGATAAAATAAAATATTTTTCTAATATAAATAAATAGAAGCATTTCAATTAATATGTAATTATCATTAAGGTGTTATATGAGTAAATTAATAATTGGCGGAGTGAATATATCAACTTCGCAAATAAACAAATTATCACACGCATCTAAAGCTAGAGATGCAATGTCTATTTGGGAAAAAATAAAAGATTGGTTTAATCATGGTCAAAAAGAACATGTGCTTAAATTACTTTATCATACCTATTTCAATCCTAAAAATTCAATATTTGATAAGGTTGATTGCTTTGCAGAATTATATTCTATGACAGGGGCGCAATATAAAGATAATTTTCATTTATATTTAAAAGATGGTTATGATTTAAAAATGAAATTTGTTATAAAAAACGTTTATAATGGTGAGGTATTATTAGATAATTTAATTAAAGACATGATGGATCGGATACATAATAAAAACCCAAGCATAGAAAAAGACATAGGTAATATAAGAAGTTATATAAGAAGAAGACTACATGAAATTCCTAATTATGTTAATTATGATATTAATCAATACAATTTCTATTTATCCCAAATAAAAAATGACTTACTACCAAATAATTATTTTAACGTAGAGCGTTATTTGGATGGTGTAACAGATTTTGTTCGTTTATATAATATAAATAATTATAGAATTAGTGTAGACGATAAAATTGAAGATCGTTGTAAATTACAAAAACTTATGAATATAATACAGCATATCGATATAGAATATAGAAAAAATATTCAAATAAAACTTTTGATGAATACTGTTTCTTTAAATATAAAAGATAAAAATTCAAAAGAGTTTTTGAATTTAATTAAAATCAAATTATTGTCATTCTGCAATCCTCATGTAGATATAGTAGAAGGATTTATAGAACATGGAATGGAAACTTTATTTAAAGATGAAAACAAAAAAGAAAAAGCCTGTAGATCATTAAGGAAAGCTATTATTGATTATAACTATCCATTTATTAGAACACTTGAATTCAATGTTACTGATGAGACTATAAATAATATTTATATAAATAATCTAGTACCAAGTGAGTATATCTCCTTCCGCCAATAACAAACGCCCATAATTACAATGAATTAAGTGACAATAGCTACAGCTACAGCTACAGCTACAGCTACAGCTATAACTCTATCTTTAAATAAAATAAAGGCTTGGAACGTAAAATAACACCAAGCCTTTTATTTTTTATATTAATAAATAAGGGGGGTACTAACCATCAATCCCTTTCTTAGCCAAGAACTCATCATAAGTGCCTTGGAAATTAGTCACTTTTTCAGGCGTAATTTCAATAATGCGGTTAGCCAATGAGCTGACAAATTCACGATCGTGAGAAACAAAAATTAACGTCCCTTGATAGAGTTCTAACGCCATATTCAGTGACTCAATAGATTCCATATCTAAGTGGTTGGTAGGTTCATCCATAATCAGAACGTTTGGTTTTTGCATCATTAATTTACCAAACAGCATTCTGCCTTTTTCACCACCAGATAATACTTTGACTGATTTTTTAATATCATCTTGTGAGAAAAGAAGGCGACCTAATACACTACGCACCGACTGTTCATCATCTTCTGGCTTCATCCATAAACTCATCCAATCGAAAACGGTCATATCAACTTCAAAATCAGTGGCATGATCTTGTGCATAATAACCTATAGTGGCATTTTCAGACCATTTAACGCGTCCATTATCAGGCGTTAATTCACCCACTAATGTTTTGATCATGGTTGATTTACCCACACCATTGGTGCCTAAAATCGCCACTTTTTCGCCCACTTCCAGCATCATATTTACGTCTTTAAATAAAGGCGTATTTGCTTCATAACCTTTAGCAATATTCTCTACTTCTAACGCATTACGAAATAATTTCTTCTCTTGCTCAAAACGAATAAAGGGATTTTGTCGGCTGGAAGCTTTAACTTCGGTTAATTGAATTTTTTCAATTTGTTTTGCACGCGAAGTGGCTTGACGAGACTTTGATGCATTAGCACTAAAGCGGCTAACAAAGGATTGTAATTCATTAATTTGTGCTTTTTTCTTTGCATTATCAGCGAGTAAACGTTCACGCGCTTGTGTTGCCGCTAACATATACTCATCATAATTACCTGGGTGAACTGTTAATCCACCATAGTCAAGATCGGCCATATGAGTACACACCATATTTAAAAAATGGCGGTCATGGGAAATGATGATCATAGTGCTATTACGTTCATTTAATGTTTGTTCTAGCCAGCGGATCGTATCAATATCTAAGTTATTCGTCGGTTCATCAAGTAATAAGATGTCAGGATCAGCGAATAGGGCTTGTGCAAGGAGCACACGTAGTTTCCATCCTGGCGCCACTTCACTCATTGGGCCATTATGTTGCTCAAGTGGAATACCAACGTTTAATAATAATTCACCGGCACGTGATTCAACGGTGTAACCGTCCATTTCACCGAATTTCACTTCAAGATCGGCAACACGTAAACCATCTTCTTCACTCATTTCCGGTAAGCTATAAATACGTTCACGCTCTTGTTTAATTTCCCATAACTCAGCGTGCCCCATAATTACCGTATCAAGCACGGTAAACTCTTCATAAGCAAACTGATCTTGTTTTAGCTTACCCAAGCGCTCATTAGGATCAAGGAATACGTTACCGCTAGTAGGCGTGAGATCACCACCGAGAATTTTCATAAAGGTGGATTTACCGCTGCCGTTAGCACCGATTAAACCATAGCGATTACCGCCACCAAACTTAACAGAAATGTTTTCAAACAGTGGCTTCGAACCAAACTGCATAGTGATATTATTACTTATTAACAAGACGAATACTCATGATTAGTGAATGATAAAGATAATGGGGCGGCATTATGCCATAAACTTACCTCATTAAGACAGTAGAGTAAGGTTAGCCGATGACTTATTTTACGATATCATGCACTTTTACGCGTTAATCAGTTAACACTTAACTCAAACAGACTATGTGATTTATCTGCTTTAAATAACGATATGAGTGGGAATGTGTTATTTTAATAGGATTAATTTTCAAAAAGAAACAATCAAAGAGAGTTACTATGCCGATATGGGTTGATGCTGATGCCTGTCCTAAAGTTATTAAAGAGATACTTTATCGGGCAGCAGATAGAGAAAAAGTGGTGATCACTTTTGTGGCAAATCAGCGATTAAGTATACCCGCATCGCCTTATTTGCGCACATTGCAGGTTTCTGCAGGTTTTGATGTGGCTGATAATGAAATTGTACAACGTGCAAACCAAGATGATTTGGTGATCACTGCCGATATTCCTTTAGCGGCTGAAGTGATCGAAAAAGGGGCTATTGCACTAAATCCTCGAGGTGAACGTTATACAGAGTCAACAATCCGCGAACGATTAAATATTCGTGATTTTATGGATACGATGAGAGCAAGTGGCATTCAAACAGGAGGACCAGCAAGTTTATCACAGCGCGACCGGCAACTTTTTGCTAATGAGTTGGATAAATGGTTACTACAGCAAAAACGTAAAAAATAATAAATTATCAATAAAATAATAAACTTTTGAATATTCTTACCATCCGAGAGGTAGTTATGTCATTTACTAAATCAATGCTTGCACTCGCTGTTATGGCGGTTTCTTTTACTAGTCACGCAGCCAAACAGGCTGATTTAATGATTGTCGATGGCACAGTGTTAACAATGGACGCACAAAATCAGGTTATCGAACAAGGAACGGTTGTTGTAAAAGAAAATAAAATTATCGCCGTTGGGGGGCCTGAGTTAACACAAGAATACCAAGCCAACAAAGTGTTAGATGTGGATGGTGATATCGTGATGCCAGGATTAATTAATACCCATACACATGCATCAATGACGGTTTTTCGCTCTTTAGCTGATGACGTGCCAGACCGATTACATCGCTATATTTTCCCTTTAGAAAATAAAATGGTGTCTCGCGATATGGTTCGCGTGGGAGCAAACCTCGCCAATGTTGAAATGGTAAAAGGGGGAGTAACTACCTATGTTGATATGTATTATTTTGAAGATGAAGTTGCTAAAACGGTTGATAAGATGGGAAATAGAGCCATCTTAGGTGAATCAGTGATTAATTTTCCGGTGGCTGATGCACAAACCCCTGAAGAAGGCATTCAATATGCTGTCAATTTTATTAATGAATATAAAGATCACCCGCGCATTATTCCTGCCTTTGCACCTCATGCACCTTATACCAATACCACAGAGAACCTGCAAAAAATTGCTAAACTCTCGGTAGAGCTTGATGCCCCTGTGATGATCCATTTAGCAGAAACCGATAGAGAGAAAGAAGAAATTGCAAAACGAACCGATGGTAAAAGCCCAGTTCAATATATGGCAGATATTGGCGCTTTAAATAATAAAGTCATTGCCGCTCATGCGATTATGGTTGATGAGCAAGATATTGATTTATTAAAAAAATATGATGTAGGTGTGGCTCATAATATTAGTGCTAATACCAAATCAGCCAAAGGTGTTTCGCCCGTTGTTGCCATGCTAGAAAAAGGTGTTCGTGTTGGTTTAGGGACTGACGGTCCAATGTCGAGCAATACACTCACAACGATGAATGAGTTAAATTTAGTAGGCAAAATTCATAAATTAGAGAATAAAGATCGCGCCGCAATGCCACCATTAACCGTCGTTGAAATGGCAACAATAGGCTCAGCCAAGGCATTACATATGGAAGATAAATTAGGCTCTTTAGAATCGGGAAAACTTGCTGATATTATTGTTGTTGATACTAAAGCTCCTAATATGGTGCCTATGTATAGCCCATATGCAGCATTAGTTTATGGTGCGAATGGAAGTAATGTTCGTCATACCATTGTAGATGGTAAAATTTTGATGGAAGATCGCCAACTGTTAACCGTAGATGAACAAGCGATTATCAGTGAAGCTCAAAATTTCGCGAATAAAGTACGCCAAACCGTTGTTGATAGTGGTGAAGTCGTTAAATAGATTATACTAATATAGCGTTAATAAGTTTATAAAAGGTGATTTGATATCAAATCACCTTTTTTATTATTTTAAACTATCAGATATCGGAGGTTTGTTGGTTAATACTTTTTCTTATTGTATTTCTTAACCATATAATTTTTGTATTATGGCTATTACGCTTATGCCATAACAAAACAAAAGGTAGATGAAGCTGTTCTAAAAACACAGGGGGGAGAGGGATAGGTAATGTTACAATATCAGGAAAATGTGTTTTCACATAATAACGACAATATCCTGGTGCACAAGTAATTAATTGATGGTCAGGTTGAGATATCATAAAAAGAGATTGCTCAAAAGAAGTATAAGTAATTGCTATCTGACGACTTTTGTTCATTTCTTTTAAGATATTATCCAAAGCCCAATGACTTTGTTTGTCATATTCTGTACTCACCTGAGAAAACGATAAAAAATTATTAAGATCCCACTTCATTTTCATTAACGGATGATTTTTGTGTAGATAAACGAGTGGGATATCATCAAATAATATTTCATAATCAATCACATCAGGAAGTAGCTCTAGTAACTCTTTTGAGCGTGAATAGTATTCTCGTCCAACAAGCCCAATATCAACTTCTCCATCAATAATATTAGAAAGGGAATTATATTCCCAATTTTTTATCTGAAGTGTGGATTTTGGGTAATGAGATAATATTTGTTGTGGTAAAGAAGGTAACATGACCTGATGTAACGGTGTTTCTAAAACTAAATTAAATTTAAGTCCAACAGGAACTTCTGTATTACGTTTATTGGCTATATGGTGGCTAATATTAATAAAATCAGATAAAGAATCTTCAATACTTAACGATAATGGTGTTGGGATCAACCCTTGTGGACTACGGATAAAAAGAGGATCATCAAACCATATCCTTAATTTGGCTAATGCTTTACTCACAGCAGAAGGAGAAATGGATAACCACTTAGCGGCCAAGGTGACACTGCGCTCCTGTAAAAGAATTTGAAATATGACTAACAAATTCAAATCAATTCTATGTAATGGTTTGTTAGACATTATATTTAACCTTTTTTTGTTCTGTGAACCGAGGAAAGCATAGAAAAAGAGTACCTACAATACAACTGATAAATAAAATAACCACCAACATATTTATTGAGGATACTTCAATCCACCCCATTACCCAAATATAAAGTGAAGAAAAACTTAATTGTGAAATACCCAGCACAGAGCTCGCAACGCCGGCTCGTTGGCTAAAGGGAGAAAGTGCTTGGCTCATAATAATCCCAAATAATAACGCAAATCCTGAGCCGCATAATGCAAAGGTAATAAAAAACCAACGCATGTCACTCTTTTTCCCTATAAAAAGGAAAATAATACCTATTCCAAAACATATAAACCCTACTGATAAAATATGCTTATAGCGGTATTTCATTAATATTTTTGGCATTAAAAAAGAAATGGTCATACTTATCATTGCTAATGATGTCATTAATATTGAATACTCTCCTGTTGAATAATTCATTTGTTGCATCACTACAATAGGGGAAATATTGACATAAGTAAGAATAACGGCCATTCCTAAGCAGGAAATAAGTAAACGACTTAAAAAATAGCGAGTGAAAAAAGAGTCTGTTGTTGGTTTTATTACAGATAGATTTACTTTTTTATTTTTAATTTCTTTTTTATGGTAAGTCTCTTTTATCCCCAAAAAACAAAAGATAAAAACCAATAGGGAATAAGCCCCCATAAGATAGAACATCATTGACCATTCGCAATATATTAAAATAATAAAGCCTAGAACGGGAGCTAATACCGGAATAATACAAGTAATACCATTTATCATAGAAAGTACTTTAGCACGTTGTTGTTCTGTTAATGTATCTCTTAATATCGCAAAAGTAACAACGTAACAAAAACCTGAGCCACTACCTTGAAAAAATCGTGAAATTAAGAACTGTTTTTCCGTTATCGAAAGCCCAGCACTTAATGACGCTAAGAAAAAAATCAGAGTACCAAATAAAATAACAGGCTTACGACCTAAATTGTCACTGCACCATCCAGCAATTAACATGGATGACACCATTCCCATCAAATAAATTGAAAATGCATGGTGTAATGTCACTTCAGAAGCATTTAAATCGCTAGCAATTGCTGTTAATCCAGTTAAGTATAGATCAACACCAAGAGGATAAATCAATACTAAAAAAAAACTAAAAATAACATATTTAGTCATAAACCACCTCGTTTTAGAAAGTGGCATTCTAGTAACTAAAAAAAATAAAACCTAATGATAAAAGAGCAATCGCTTATTTCCATAATGGAAATAAGCATGCTTTTAGTTTTTATATCCTTTATTTTCTACTTATCTTTAGGGATATATACTAAAATTCGATTATATTTTTCTAAATCAAATGCTAATGAGGTGTATTCATAACGCTCGTTTTTACCAGCAAAATTTAATGTTCTTACTCCATCACAGGGAGGGTAGATCTCATGTTTTTCCCACATATGCTTAAATTCTGGTGATGAACAGTTTAATTTAGCAATTAGCTTACGAATATTTGGATCATTTTTAGCTCTTGCATGGTCACGCCGGAAACTAGCAAGTAATCTATCCGCTGTATGCTCCCAATCATTGATGCGTGTTTTGTATCTAGGATCCATAAATAACAAATAGAGATAATTACGATTTTCAGTACAGTAGTCCGAAAAATGGAAGTATAGATCTGCTTTTTGATTATAAGCTAAAACATCCCAGTGTAGATTTAAAACATAGCAAATATATTCTGGAGGAAAGTCAGCTAAAATTTTTAAAATCGTATCAGGAACTTGGTATTCCACTATGCCGGTTTCTGTCGGCTCTCTCATATGTGATAATAAGTAAAGATGCTGCCTTTCCGCGCTATTTAAGTGTAAAGCTGTCGCTAAATTATCTAGAAATTGACTTGATACTCCAATATCCCGCCCTTGTTCAAGCCATGTATACCAAGTTAATCCGACACCAGAGAGTGCAGCTACTTCCTCTCGGCGTAAACCAGGAGTGCGTCGACGCCCTGTACCAGGTAAACCAACTGACTCAGGTGAAATACTTTGTCTTTTAGTACGTAAAAAATCAGCAAGCTCGGGGCGTGTTCTTTTTCTTTCTGTCATAGGCTATTGCTTTTAGTAATAGTATAAATGGTTAAATTGTATCAGGATAAACAACTTATTATAGTCTTATTTTTTCATCATTGAGATAAGAAATGAGCAAACAACAACGTATCGCTTTATTTGTTTTATTATTAGCTGGATTCGTTACTATCTTTGATCTATTTGTCGTTAATGTCGCTATAGTTAATATTGAACAAACACTTAACGCCACACTCACCGAACTCACATTGATTATTGTCGGATACGAATTAGCATTTGGCTTGCTATTAATCACAGGTGGACGATTAGGTGATATTTATGGACGTCGAACACTCTATCGCTTTGGAATGTTTGGCTTTACGTTATCATCTGTATTATGTGCAATTTCTCCAAGTGCTGTTTTACTTGTTATTGCCCGTTGTTTTCAAGGACTAACTGCAGCCTTGTTATTCCCTCAAGTATATTCAAGTATTCGCCTTAATTTTGATAGCTCACAAGCCAAAAAAGTATTCGGCTTACTTGGTATGACGTTAGGTGCTGCCGCTATAGCAGGGCAAGCCTTAGGTGGATTATTAATATCATTAAATATATTTGGGTTAGCGTGGCGTACTATTTTTTTGATAAATCTTTTTATTGGTGTGATCGCATTATTTTTTTCGCGCTATCTTACCCAAAATGAATTATCCGATCATACCAAATTGGATATAGGAGGAGTCATTTTATCTACACTTAGTATATCATTTACGTTATTACCATTGTTGATGCTTCCTATCTGGCACTGGCAATGGTTTAGTTCATTATTTTTTCTTGTTGGAATAAGTCTATTAATACTATTTTTTTGTTATGAAAAAAAATTAAAATACCAAGGGAAGCAACCTCTATTTGACCTGATACTCTTTACTAATCATCAATATGTTATTGGGCTCATTATTGTTGTTTTTGTTTATTCAACATCATCTGCTTTTCCTATGATAATGTCGATATTATTACAAAGTGGGTTTAATCGTACGGTTTTTGATTCTGGCTTAATGTTTGTTCCTGCAAGTATCGGTTTTATACTTTCCTCTTTATTCACACCGAAGTGGATCAAAAATATTGGCGAACATGTTATCTATTGGGGCGCAGTCTGTTATGCCTTCAGCTATATTTTGCTTATTTTAGGCGTCTATTATTTGATTACCCCTAAGAACACTACATTAATTATTCCTTTCTTATTGTTAGTTGGCTTTACACAAGGCATGATTATGACTCCTATGCTGAATTTAGTGTTAGAAAAAGTGAAGCCTGAACTTGTAGGGATTGCTTCCGGATTAACGGCAACATTACAACAAATTGGGGCTGCTATAGGGGTAACATCTGTTTCCATCATTTTGCAATTTAGCCTCACACAGGTTATATCAAGGAATATAATTGAACATTATAAGATAGCGTTTAGTTTTAGTATGTTGTTTAATTTTATAATGGCTATATGTGCGGCTTTTTTCTTGAAAAAAATAACAAACCATAAGAATACGTTATAAAGTTAGTCATCTTGTTATACGTTTTAACAGAACTATTTGGTTATTTTACTGTTTGTGTAAAAGAAGTGAATAGTCGTAGAACTAAGAATATTAATTGTCAGTTAACTCTTTTGATTTAGAGAAAATAGTGCTTTTTTAACAAAAATAATTAACCCCCAATATCTATTGGGGGCTTTATTTTAGTACAGAAAATCTAGGGAGTTAATGGTTAGCAAACCATTGTTCAACTTCTTCATAGCTACCCGTATAGATAATTTTATCTTGTTTTTTACTTAACTGGTAACGATACATAGGATCGTAATATTCTTTTAGTAAAGGCGATAACCATGAAAAATGCACTTCTGTATTCGCACTTATTTTTTGTGCGGCTAAAGCATTATCAAGTAATTGGGTTAACTCCGCGGCTCTTTGAGCACCTAATCGACGTCGAATAGCATACAATCCATGATGCAAATAATCACTGTATTCTTGCCAACCTTTTTCTTCACCATACGCTTCAATAAAGTCATGAGTCATACGATCAAAATATTCTTCTTTGAGTCTTGCCATACGCCGCTCAAATGGATCATCCACCACAACCAAATGGGCTGTTGCCATTTGTATACGCAAACTTTCCGGTAAACCATTAGCACCTATAGCACGACCTTCGTCTTCGAGTACCCAACGCGAATGATAGGGGGATTTTTTTAACATATCGACAGCAAGGTAGTTTTCGAAAGTCGCTTGAGCAAACTGAGCCTCAACAGTGCGACCAAATGAGGAGCCTCGATGATGAGCGAATCCTTCTAAATCAATTCCCTCTGGTAAAGAGCGTACTAAGGTTGTTTTACCATTACCTGTACAACCACCAATTAAGATAATAGGGCGTTGTACTAGCTCATTGGTCATTTCGATCGTCGCTTGTCTTAACGCTTTATATCCACCTTCAATTAAAGGATAATCGATGCCTATTTCAGCTAACCATTTTTGAACAATGTGTGAACGCATACCGCCACGAGCACAGCAAATAAATCCGGAAGGAAAACGCTCGCAAGCCTCACGCCAAGCAGCAACGCGATGTGCTTTTATCTCGCCTTTAACTAATTGATGCCCCAACTCTACCGCTTTTTGAGAGCCATGTTGTTTGTAGCAAGTCCCTACAGCCGCACGCTCTTCATTATTCATTAAAGGTAGATTTATTGCGTTGGGCATCGCTCCTTGATTGAATTCTATTGGCGCACGAACATCAATAATTGGTGTTTCATTGGCAAGGAGTTGGCGTATATTTTGAGCAGAAAGCGTTGATTCCATAATAAAAACTATAATATCTAAACAGGCAGAAAGATTGTCTACTATACTCTTAAAATTACCTAATAGCACACACAGAGCATGTTTTTGTGAGTAATAAAATCAAACTCTATTTAACCAGCACTGCGGCATTATTTTGAAAAGCGTATTTAAAATAAAGAAAATTGAATTGATCATAAATAATTCAACTACAATAACCTTATGCTATTTTTGGCAAAATAATATAAGTCACTTTATTACAACTAAAAATATTATAGTATTGATAGCTATGAATGGATTTAATCATAAAATGATAGGTGTATTACCTTGAACTTAATAAAAAAACATCATCAAATTATCAGCTTAACTGTGATGACTGTATTGTTGACGGGCTGTTCACAAGGGCATTCTCCTTTTATTCCTATGCTAGGTGCTTATTTTCCCTATTGGATGTTATGTACATTTATTGGCCTATTAGGTGCTTTTTGTCTACGGGTTTTACTTATCTACTGGGGAATTGATGATAAATTGCCAGTACCTTTGTTATTTTATTTTGCGATTATGTTATCAATTTCTTTAACTATCTCCTTACTTTATTTTACTTATTAAACTATGGATAAAAAAATTAAAAAAAGCCTAGCACGCGTGATCACCATTATTGTTTTTTTGATAACGCTCATTTTATTATGGCAAAGTATTCATATATCGGCATTAAATCCTCTTAGTGAAGATGCCATCATTGATGCAAATAAAATTAATATCTCAGCCTCGGTGCCTGGACGCATTGCTGCTGTTTATGTCAAAGAAAATAGTAAAGTCAAAAAAGGCGATTTACTGTTTACACTTGATCCCACAATGTACGCACTCAGGGTAGAGCAAGCAAAAGAGCAACTACAGATTGCACAAGCGACATTAAGCAATAAGCAACGTATTATTATTGCGGAAACATCCAATTCAGAAGTGGCACAAGAGCAAATAAAACGTGCGCAGGTCAATTTATCATTAGCCACACAATCATTAAATCGATTAGAACCTTTATTAGCAAAAGGCTTTGTCACAGCACAACAAGTCGATGATGCTCGGACGTTAAAACATGATGCTGAAGTGACATTAAAACAAGCACAGAAACAGAATGAGGCATCTGAAGCACTTATTAATAATACCGATTCAGAAGAAGCATTAGTCAAGTCATTAAAAACATCGCTTGCCATGGCAGAGTGGGAGTTAAGTAATACTGAGGTAAGGGCGCCAAGTAATGGATATATCGCTGGGGTCGTTTTATCTCCCGGTGAATTTATTTTGTCAGGGCAATCTGTTTTTACTTTAATTGACTCTGATACTTGGTTTGCTTCGGCTTATTTTAAAGAGACAGATTTAAATAATATAAAAATTGGTAGCTGTGTGGTGATTTACTCCATGATTGATAATCAACACCCCATTAAAGGTAAAGTTGAAGGAATTAGTCGGGGAGTCATGTCGACCGATCTGATTAATATTCCAAGAGACTTACCTTATGTACCTAAATCATTAAATTGGGTTCGGGTTGAGCAGCGTTTTCCTGTCAAAGTCATTATTACTGAACCACCAGAAGCACTCATGCGCATCGGTGCCACTGCTACTGTAAATATTGTACCTAACGATGATGACTGTTAAATCTTCGCTGATAGCAAAACAAGTCAAACAAGATTTATTACCTTTTGACTATCGATTCGCCACTACGTGGCGCATAGCGTTACTGTGTGCCTTAATGGCCGTGATCGCTATGGTTTATGAAATTCCTGAATCAGCAATCAGCTGTTATTTAATTATCTATTTGATTAAAGCGGATGCGGTACAAAATATATTACTCTCCCTTGGGGTCATTATTTTATGCTCCATTGTGGTTGGTGTGGCGTTAGTGCTGTTTAATCTCACTATTCAAAATATTATTTTACGCTTCTTTTTTATGGCTTTTTTCTCAGCCATTTTTATGTATTTAGCTTCAGCAAGTAGTCTTGGTGATATAGGCAATTTAGTTGCTTTGGTGATCGCCTTTTTAATGACGCTAATTGAAGATATCCCATTTGGTGATGCTGCAACCAGAGGATTGCTTTATGCGTTATTAATGGCCGTTTCACCGATGCTATTGGTGATTGTATTCAATTATTTTTTTGGTATTAGCCCACGGAAATTACTGCTTAATAAAATTTCAACGCGCTTTATGGCAGCCCATGATTTTTTCTTAGGGAAAAAAACTAACCAGATAACGCTGAGTGAAATACTAGGAACACAAGCAGAATGCCAACGTTATTTGATGGTTATGAAAATCCTTTATCTATTAGGTAAAGAAGATATCCAATGGTTAGAAAACATGGTTGATAACTCCTATGCAATATTAGTTATGTCAATAACAATGGATGACAATACCTCAACATCGTTACGTTTTATGTTAGCGAAAAGATGTAAATATATTGCGGACTGTTTTGCCAATCACTCGTTAGATAACATTAAAGATAGTGTGCAACGTCTTCAGCCAATAAATAGAATTGCTTTATTGGATAAATTTAATACTATTTTGCTAACAAAACGAACCACTAAACCCATTAAAAAAGCCACACCCTTTTTTGTAAGCGATGCATTTAGTAATCCTAATCATAAATACTTCGCTATTAAAACAACTCTTGCCGCTATTTTATGTTATTTGTTTTATGATTATTTTAAATGGCAAGGTATCCATACAGCGATGATCACTTGCTATGTGGTTGCACTTACTTCAGTGGGCGAAACGGTTCATAAACTTACACTAAGAATAATAGGGTGTCTGATTGGCGCATTAATTGGCATGATCTCACTGCTTTATATTATTCCTAATATTTCTGATATTTTTCAGTTGATGGTATTGATCTTCTTCTGTCTTTTACCTGCAGCCTGGGTTGCCGCCGGTAATGAACGTATCTCTTATGCTGGCGTACAAGTAGGTTTAGCCTTTTTGCTAACGACACTACATGGCTTTAAACCGAGTTTTGATATGGATGTGGTTTCCGACCGTATTTTGGGTATTTTATTAGGCAGTATTGTTATGTATGTCATTTTTACTCGAGTCTGGCCCGCGAGTATCGTCAATACAATATACAAACAGCTCGCCACGATTTTAGATGACTATACAAAGTTAAGATGCTCTACCAATAAAAGTGAGTGTTTAGATTTAGTCGCCTCTATTAATGAGACTATTGCACAATCTAAAGATAATATTGATTTACTGCTGTTTGAGAGAAAAGATAAAGAAAGAAACAAAGTATTCACCTTGTTTTTTAAACAGTCATTAAGCAAGATTTCTTACATTAGTCGCCATAGTTATGCTGATAGGTTTATTTTTGATGATAATGGTGAGTATTCCGATACACTGCCTTTATCTCCAGATGATTTTAAGAAAAATGTCTTAACTGAAGAAATAAAAATGTTGCCCATCAATGAAAGAGAACAAGTATTTAAACAGTTAATAAGAGAAAATAGATGATGATAAAATCGGCCATTAATCATAAAAAATATATTCTATCATCGTGGTTAAGTTTATTACTTGTTGGATGTATTGATACTAGCGATTATGGGAAATACTCAGCACAACAACCGATGCCTTATAATAATACAAACTATATGGCAGCTTCTGAGCAATACCTCGCCACACCTCAGCAAGAGCAAACCACTAAAACGAGCTATGGATTGGCCGAGCTTATCGATCTTGGTCAGCAAAATAATCCTGAAACACGGATTGCTTGGTTATTAGCGAAAAAATCAGCCACCGATATTGGTATGGTAGAAAGTACTTATTTGCCGATTATTACCGCAACGGCATTGGCAGGTTATCAAAGAGGAAAAGTAGATTTACCCGCCAATCCAATTGTTGATGATATTAAAACATCAAACAGTGCTTTTATTCCAGCATTAACCTTTAGATGGCTTATTTTTGACTTCGGTAAACGAGGAGCTTTAGCCGATGCCGCTAAACATGCTTCTTTGGCAACAAACCTTAATTTTAATCTGATGCATCAAAAAATAATTCATGATGTTTCTGTTGCCTATTTTAGTTATGGTGCGGCCCTTAAAAAAGTCACTCTTACCCAAGAGGCACTGCAAAGAAGCAAAGATATTTTATATGCCATAGAGCAAAAACGTGCGCGGGGATTAGCAACCGTATTAGATGTTGCTTTAGCCAAACAACAAGTAGCCCAAGTAGAATTACAACATGTGTTAGCTAAAGGTCATGAAAAAGATCAATATCAGTTATTACTGTCTGCAATAGGTGTCTCTCCCTTTGAAAAGATAAAAGTGAATTATGATAATGACGCGCGCTTACCTGATGATATTTCCCCATTGACTCACGATGTGATAAAAAAAGCGTTATCACAACGCCCTGATATTTTAGCTCACTATGAATTAGAGCAAGCGGCATTAAAAACGGCACGCTCTGTTGAATCTGACTATTTTCCTAAAGTGTATCTCGCCGGTGCTCTTGCTGGTGGTTCGGGGCATTTTGATGTTCAGGGGTTACCTGAAATTAGCCAACGAACTTCATCGTCGAATATTTTAATTGGCGTGAGTATTCCCTTATATGAAGGGGGCATGCGTCAGTCGCGAATGAGCAATGCTCAATCAGATATCCAATTAGCACAAGAAAATTTGCGCAAAAGCCAAGATACGGCAATCAAAGAGATCTCTCTCAGTGAGAATGCGTTAAGATCGGCCCTTGAAGCAAACAAAGCGGCTAAAAATCTCGTTGATACCGCACAATTAAGTTATACCGCCAGTGTCGATTTTTTTAACAATGGACTAGGTACAGTAACGGAGATTAATACTGCAGAAATTGCACTATTAAATGCGCAGCTCTCACATATAGATGCTTATACAGGCTCATTAATTGCCGCAGTAGATTTAGCCTTTGCTTTAGGGGATATTGATCAGGGCTTATCTAATATACACCTTGATAAATAGAGATAATCACCTTATAAAAAGGGCTGCCTATCAAATAATAAAGTAATAGAGACTTTTGTGATCTTTGAAATCGCCAGAACAATAATACATTATGGTTTACATTTTTTAGCGCCAATAGCACTCGCTTATCTATTTTGGGGTAAAAACTGGCGGCTTGCTGCGCTTCTTATGATGAGTACGATGGCAATAGACATTGACCATTTGTTTGCAACGCCAATCTTTGATCCCAATCGTTGCAGTGTTGGTTTTCATCCATTGCATACTCTATGGGCTGCCATTGTCTATATCGTTTTATGGTTTATTCCTTCTTGGAAATGGAAAGCCATTGCCGTTGGGTGCTTATTTCATCTATTAACCGATTCTGTTGATTGTTATTTAGGTGGTTTAAAACCTGATATGGCTATAACAATAAGCTGTAATAAACTTTATTCGCCAGAAACGCCATTCGAATATTAAAAGACAAAACACCACAATCTGGTAGTAATTACAATAAGCTTGATGTAGAGTGCTCAGTCTTTTTTTTAACGAAGTCTAGCTGGGAGGCGATATGTTTATTGGCTTTGACTATGGAACATCAAATTGTTCTGTGGCAATGATGAAAGAGGGGAAACCAACGCTATTACCTTTAGAAGGTGAGAATGTTTATATTCCATCCACTCTTTGTGCGCCAACCCGTGAATCTGTTTCCGAACATTTATTTCGCCACTTAAATATTAAACCTACCAACTCTATTGGCGAACAACTATTAAGAAAATCAATCGCGTTTAATCGTGATGAAGATATTGAATTAGTGCCTGAGGATATTGTTTTCGGTCAGGCAGCATTAAGTTTGTATCTAAAAGATCCCCGTGATGTTTATTACGTCAAATCGCCTAAATCTTTTCTTGGTGCCTCAGGTTTACATGAGATACAAATCAGCTTTTTTGAAGATTTAGTGTGCGCCATGATGGCCAATATAAAACAACAAGCGGAACAAAGCACCCAAGAAACCATTACTGATGCCATGATTGGTAAACCTATTAATTTTAATGGGTTAGGGGGAGAGGCTGCCAATAAGCAAGCCGAGCGTATTTTAATTAATGCAGCTAAACGGGCCGGCTTTAAACAGGTTTTATTTGAATTTGAACCAGTAGCCGCAGG
Organism: Proteus sp. MB838; assembly: GCF_054767435.1. Classification (NCBI taxonomy): domain Bacteria; kingdom Pseudomonadati; phylum Pseudomonadota; class Gammaproteobacteria; order Enterobacterales; family Morganellaceae; genus Proteus; species Proteus sp. MB838. The sequence goes on along the minus strand of NZ_BAABMO010000002.1, from coordinate 116,130 downwards.
TTTAGAATATGAATCCACATTAACCAAAGACCAAACAGTCTTGGTAGTTGATATTGGTGGTGGTACAACGGACTGCTCATTGATTCAAATGGGCCCTAGCTATCGGGGTAAAACCGATCGTGCCAGTACACTATTAGCGCATAGTGGACAACGTGTGGGTGGTAATGATCTTGATATCTACCTAGCTTTTAAACAGCTAATGCCTTTATTTGGCATGACAGGGCTAACTTCATCGGGCATAAAATTGCCGTTAAAACAATTTTGGGATCCTATTGCCATCAATAATGTTGAAGCACAAAAAGATTTTTATTCTCAACAAAACTTAGCGGCATTAAATCAACTACGTCGTGATGCTCAAGAGCCAGAAAAGATAAAACGCTTAATTGAAGTCTATAATGAAACACTAGGATATGGCATTGTCCGCAAAGCGGAAGAGGCGAAAATGGCATTATCAGATTGCCATACCTATTTAGCCAGCATCGCGTTATTAAGTGAAACATTAGAAACCAATATCACTCGCCAGCAAATGGTTGAAGCCATTGGATCCCCTAAAGATAAAATGATTGATTTGGTCAATGATGCCGTACAACAAGGGGGCGTGGTACCTGATGTGGTGTTTATGACAGGAGGCTCTGCGCGTTCACCGATTTTATGTCAAGCTATCGAGCAACAGTTACCTAATGTGCCTATTGTAAAAGGTAATGATTTCGGCTCAGTAACCGCAGGATTAGCCCGTTGGGGTGAAGTTTGTTTTAAATAGGCGGTTTTAAATCGCTCTATTTTTAAATATATTAGACTCAGCATGTGGTGTTTATTTGATAATTTGTCAATTAAAGGCCATATGCTTTTCTTTTATCTATAATAGACAGACCAAACACAACATAAATAGGAGTACACGTGTACCGCTTCCAAAATGATTATAATGAAATTGCACATCCTGCGGTCATGAAGGCAATTACAGATACAGTAGGTCAACGTTATGATGGTTATGGTATGGATACCCTTTGTCATCAAGCTAAAGAATTAATCAAACAGCGAATTAAACAACCCGAAGCGCAGATCCATTTTTTTAATGGTGGCACCATCACTAATTTAACCGCTATTTCTCACTTTTTACGCCCACATCAAGCAGTAATTTCTGTCAGCACCGGGCATATTGCGACTCATGAGACGGGAGCGATTGAGGCAACAGGCCATAAAGTGATCACCACTTTTTCTGCTGATGGTAAATTGACCCCAGATTTATTGAAGCCGATCCTCGCTGAACATAACGATGAACATTGGGTGCAACCTAAACTTGTTTATATAACCAATGCCACTGAAATTGGTACGGTATATCGTAAAGCCGAATTACAAGCGTTACGCGAATTTTGTGATGCACATAATTTATGGTTATATCTTGATGGCGCACGTTTAGCGACAGGGTTGATGTCTGATAACAGCGATCTAACGATTGAAGATATCGCACACTTAACTGATGCTTTCTATATTGGCGGCACGAAAATTGGTGCTATGTCAGCAGAAGCATTAGTGATTCGTCATCCTGCATTAAATTCTGATTTTCGCTTTAGCTTAAAACAAAAGGGCGGATTACAGGCAAAAGGTTGGTTATTAGGGGCACAATTTGCGGCGTTATTTAGCGACGATCTCTACTTTAAATTAGGTAAACATCTCAATGAGATGGCCTCACAATTAGCCGCATTCTTTATTGAGCATGGTTTTGATTTTTTAGCACCACCAGAATCTAACCAAGTGTTTGTCATTTTACCTAATGATATTGCAGAAAAGCTAACGCAGCAGTTTGTTTTTCATCGCATATTACTTGACGATCCACAGCTAAGCTGTTTGCGCCTTTGTACTTCTTGGGCAACAACACAACAAGATATTGATGATTTTAAAGTTAAATTTCTTAAACTTATTTAATCGGTCTATCTGTTAGTTTAATCCTTCACTCACTTTATGATATTACGCGTGTAATAAGCGCGTAATATCTATCTCGATCGCGTTTTACTATCAAAAAAGCAATTGATTGATTGTGAGTCGTTGAAATGATGTTATATTAAAGACTCCTTTCTCAATACAGGGTGTGATTGTATGAAAAAGCTGACTCTTCAAGAGATGACAGATGCCCAACAGATGCGCGTTAGAACCAGAATCGGTCAAGAGAGAAAGAAATTGGGGCGTGAATTAACTAACGCCGAAATGAATAAAGTGAAAGATGCTATTATTACCGAAATCTCCCTCGAAGTAGAAAAAGCCAGCAAAAAAGCCCTTTCCCAGAAGAAAAAACAGAAATTAGTCTCTAGTGATGAAACCTATAGCTGGTCTGCCCAAAACCATCGTCGCGGGTATCGTTAGCAATAGCTATTATATTAGCCCTAATATATCAATATATTTATTAGGGCTAATAGTTATATTTTCTTGAAAGGTATCAGAATAATATATTTGTAGGGCAGGTTATATCTTCTAGTAATAAGTCACCTTCAATTACCTTATTATATAATATCGTTATTTTAACTTATCATACCGTAGAAAATTCCATATAATAGAATAAAAGCTGAAACTTATCCATATGGATAGACAAATTCCTAAAATAATGAATTTCTCTAGCGCTAAGTATTACCATTCCTATAAAATTAAGCACTAGTTGGTAAATAAAAAAAGAAAAGCCAATTTAATATCTCCTTATTCATTATTTATTGATTAGAATTTTATATATGACTTTCGACATTTTTTTATCATTAGCCATATTTTCATTTGTTACTTCAATTACACCAGGCCCGAATAATATTATGCTTCTAGCATCAGGTATTAACTTTGGCTTAAAGCGTACAATGCCTCATGCTATCGGTGTGTCTCTCGGTTTTTTTGTGATGTTATTGGCTGTGGGGATAGGCATAGGAGCACTTATTAAATCATCGCCCATTATTTACAATATATTAAAATATCTCGGAGCACTGTATTTATTGTGGTTAGCTTGGAAAACGGCAATTAGTCATTCTGTTGAGCAAAATAGTAATAGACAAGGCTCACCGTTAACCTTGTTAGAGGCTGCATTATTTCAATGGATTAATCCTAAATCATGGATGATGGCGATTTCAGGGATAACATTATATACCTCACCACAATATCCTTATATTTCAATGTTGTTAGTTGCTATTATTTTCACATTAATTAATTTTCCTTGTGTTGCTATATGGGCCACTTTTGGTCATAGCTTACGAGAGCGATTAAAAAATCCCAAAATATTAAAACTATTTAATTTTATTATGGGTGGTCTATTAGCATTAAGTGCTATTTCTGTATTATTCCAATAAATAGAAAAGGGCAAGTATCATCTCGCCCTTTGTATAATCCTGATGTTAACACAATATTGTTTTATATTTTCATTGTTTCAATAAGTGTGTAGAGCTTTTTAAAGGCATTATATTTATCTTGATATGCCTTATGTTTTTCTAAATTGGGAACATGACGTGTTTCAAGTTTTGGCTGAGAAAGAATAATTTGTGATAAATGAGCCGGATTTATCGCTAATTGTGCCAGTCTAGCAGCTCCCAGCGCAGGACCAACATCACCACCTTGACGATAATCCAAGGTTTTTCCTGTAATATCAGCTAGTAATTGTCGCCAATATTCACTTCTTGCCCCTCCACCAATTAACGTTATATTGTCTGCGTGTTGTCCAGCCTTATCCGCCACTTCAATTCCTTGCCTCAACGCAAAACTAACACCTTCTAACACCGCTCGACATAAATCCGCACGCTGATGTTGGTGAGTTAACCCCCAAAATACGCCTTTGGCATCCGCATTGTTATAAGGTGTCCGTTCACCAGAAAGATAAGGCAAAAAGAGTAGGGAACTATCAGAATGTGCATGCTGTTCTATTTCTTTAAACATTGCACCAACATCACTGATCCCCGTTAATTGGCATACCCAATCTAGACAAGAAGCCGCACTTAATATTACCGACATTAAGTGCCAAGTTTGTGGCAATGCATGGCAAAAACTATGTACCGCATTGTCACTGTTTTGGAGAAACTTTTCACTGACAACAAAATAGACACCGGATGTGCCCAAAGAGAGCATTCCTTGACCCGGTTGATATACTCCTACACCAATTGCACCCGCAGCATTATCACCACCGCCCGCTATAATCGGTACTTGTTTCATTTGCCATTTTTTAGCAATTTCTGGCAGTAAGTAACCCGTTATCTGGTTACCTTCAAATAGTGTCGGCATTTGACATCGAGAAAGCCCCGTTGCCGCTAATAATTCATCACTCCAATCGCGTTTTTGCATATCCAACCACAGTGTACCCGCCGCATCCGACATATCACTGGCAAAATTACCACTCATTTTCCAACGTAGAAAATCTTTTGGTAATAGCACATGAGCAATCTGACAAAAGATCTCCGCTTCGTTTTCTGCGACCCATTGCAATTTAGGCGCTGTAAACCCAGGCATAACTAAATTGCCCGTGATTTCTTTAAATTGAGGGTATTGCTTTGCCAGTCGTAAACATTGTTTCACACTGCGGCCGTCGTTCCATAAAATAGCAGGGCGTAATATATTTTGCTGCGCATCAAGTAATACCGCGCCATGCATTTGACCACTGAGACCAATGGCTTGGATCTGTTCCATAGGTTGAGTACGACTCAGTTGTTTTATCGCTTCATCAGTTGCCTGCCACCATGCTTGTGGATCTTGCTCTGACCATTGAGGATGAGGGCGTGAGAGGGTTAAAGGTATAGAATGACTGGCAACGACATCACCTTGCTCATTCATGATGATCGCTTTAACACTTGATGCGCCTAAGTCTAGCCCTAAATACATGACGTTTTACCCCATGATCTTATGTTAATTAAATCAATAAACACAGCGCTACTCTGCTGTGTTTATCTTTTTATACCCTTAACCAAAAATATAACGATTCACTAAACTCTCTAGCATCTCTTGACGCCCGCTTTGTAAGCAGGGCGCTAAGGTATTGCTTTGTGCATATTTTGCCACTTCTTCAAGACTTAATTTGCCTTGTAGGATATTTTGGCCAAGTTCAGCACTCCATCCCGCATAACGTTGAGCAATAAATTTATCAAGTCCACCGTCTTGGATCATTCTTGCTGCAATACGTAATGCCATTGCCATGGTGTCCATTCCGGATATATGCCCATAGAAAAGATCGTATTTATCATTACTTTGACGACGTACTTTGGCATCAAAGTTTAATCCACCAGTCGTAAAACCACCGGATTTGAGAATTTCATACATAACTAATGCATTTTCTTCTACACTATTGGGGAATTGGTCTGTGTCCCAACCTAATTGTGGATCACCTCGGTTAGCATCGACTGAGCCTAAAATACCTAATGCAATAGCTGTGGCGATTTCATGATGGAAACTGTGACCCGCTAAAGTTGCATGGTTAGCTTCTATGTTCACTTTAACTTCTTTTTCTAAACCAAATTGTTTTAAGAAACCATAAACTGTCGCAGTATCATAATCATATTGATGCTTAGTTGGCTCTTGTGGCTTCGGCTCGATGAGCAGTGTACCTTGGAATCCAATTTTATGTTTATGCTCAACAACCATCTGCATAAAACGACCAATTTGTTCCCGCTCTTGGCGTAAATCAGTATTTAATAATGTTTCGTAACCTTCGCGACCTCCCCATAACACATAGTTTTCACCTCCCAGCGTTTTTGTTGCTTTCATCGCTTCACAAACTTGAGTTGCCGCCCAAGCAAATACTTCTGGATCAGGATTTGTTGCAGCACCAGCCCCGTAACGAGGATGAGTAAAACAATTTGCAGTTCCCCATAATAATTTAACGCCCGTTTCTTGCTGTTTTTGCGCTAATACCTCAGTTATTGCTGCCATATTGGTGATATATTCATTAATGCTATTTCCTTCAGAGATAACATCAACATCATGAAAACAGTAAAAAGGTACATTGAGTTTATGGAAAAATTCAAAAGCAACATCCGCTTTACGCTTTGCTTGTTCTAGTGCTTCTCCCGGTGTCTGCCAAGGTCTATCAAACGTACCAATACCAAACATATCCGAACCATTCCAGCAGAAGTTATGCCAATAGCAGGCAGCAAATCGCAGATGATCTTCCATTCTTTTCCCTAAAATAATTTCATCTGGATTATAGTAGCGAAAAGCGAGAGGGTTATCGCTGGTGGTACCTTCATATTGAATTTGTTCAATTTTATCAAAGTAAGACATGGAACCGTCCTTATTTAGTATCAAGTTGTAATTCTGAATGTGATCCAAGCTCAGCAGTCATTTCTTCCTGCTCTTCTGGTGTTAATTTAGCAATGCCAAAACCGGTGAAACCCCATAACATGGCAAAGAAGATGCCACTCCAGCACAATACAGCCCAAGGTAAATAACTTAGGGTTGCAACACCTAATGTGCCCGCCATATAAGCGCCGGCAGCAGTCCAAGGTAAGATAGGCTCAAAAATAGTGGCGGAATCTTCAACGGTACGAGCAAGGTTTTTAGGGTGTAAACCGCGTTCAATATACGCACCACGTAACATTTCGATAGGAATAAGAATAGAGATTTGTCCATTGCAAGTAACACCAATCATGGTCAGTCCACAGGCAATGGTCGCTAAGATCATCGATCCCGTTGAATGCACCATTTTTAGCAGTGCATGAACTATCACTTCTAATGCACCGCTTAAAGATAGAGTCCCCGCAAAGGAGAGTGCGCAGAAACAGATAAGTAGGGTGCTCATCATGGAGTTCATACCACCACGATTTAATAAATTACCTAATAATTCAGGTACTTCTTTACCTTGGATCATGGAGACATTAAAGCCATCAACGGCACTTTTTACGATATCATGTAAGCCAAATCCTTGAATAAGATAAGCATTCAACATCGCAATAGCGGCAGAGGCTAGCATAACTGGAATAGTCGGTTTTTTCGTGACCGAACCATATAAAATGACTAATACAGGAATAAGCAGGATCAAGTTGAAGTGATAAATATTCTCCAACCCATTGGTAATTAAGGTGACTTTTTCAGGCACTCCTTGTCCTGCTAAATCGCCATTCATACCATAAACAGTCATGATAATCGCTGTGAGGATCAAGGAAGGTAATGTGGTATAAAGCAGGTGACAGATATGTTGATAAAGATCTATTCTGGCCGCCATTGCAGCGAGGTTAGTATCCCCTGATAGCGGTGAGAGTTTGTCACCAAAGTAAGCACCAGCAACAACGGCACCCGCAGTTGCTGCAAGATTAGCCTCCATACCGACAGCAACGCCCATAAAAGCGACGCCAATAGTGCCCGCCGAGCCCCATGAAGTACCAGTACAAACTGATACTAATGATGTCACTAGCAGTGCTGTAACATATAGCATTTCAGGACTGATCATCTTTAATCCATAGTAGATCATCAGTGGAATGGTTCCTCCCACCATCCATGTCCCGATTAATAAACCAACGCTAATTAAGATCAGCAAAGCCGGCATCGTTTTGGCGATTTTTTGTGAGATAGCCGTTAAGATTTCGTCGTAACGATAGCCTAATCGTTTAACTAATAATGCCGCGACGACGGTTGATAACACCATTAGTGGTTCGGGAGGTAAATCAAAAGCGGCGTAACCTCCGCCTAATAGCACCACCATTGTAAATATAGGAAACAGTGACTCGAGAAGTGTAGGGGTTCTCGGATTATTTATCGTTTGCGTTTTCATTGTAATTTATTCCAAACTGGCGTGAGGTGAGGTACGAATAAGCCGAGTAAAAACGGTTTCTAATATTGAACGAGGTGTAGCAATATTAATGCGGAAAAAACCATCCCCAGCCGCACCAAAACCGCTTCCCCAACTCATTTCTACTTCGGCTAATGAAACAAACCAATGCTTTAATTGTTGTTCGGTTAACTGCATTTTTTGATAATTGATCCATAGCATGTAGGTGCCATGGCTTTGAGTGATAACCCAATCAGGAAAATAACGTGCACATTGCTCTTTTACCCACTGCCTGTTTTCAGCAAGGTAATGTTTAAGCTCCTTGATCCATTGTTGACCTTGTAAGGTATAAGCTTGTAAGAAAGCAGGGACAGAGAAGTAACCAGGATTATGAATACCTGCGGCAATTAAGCATTGTTTAAATTTCTCACGATATTCTGGATTAGCAATCACAATATTGGCTATTTCAAGCCCCGCTAAATTGAAGGTTTTAGCCGGTGATGTGCAAATAAAAGAGTGTTGCTCTACATAGCTACTTAAAGTTGATATAGGACGATAAATGGCATTATCAAAAACAAAATCAGCATGAACGTCATCAGAAATAATAAAAACTTTATATTTTTCAGCAAGTTTAGCAATTTTTAATAAATCAGCTTGTTGCCATACTGTTCCGGTTGGATTATGGGGAGAGAGCAATATAAAACAGACAGATTGTTTAAATTTATCTTCTAAATCGTCAAAATCTATTTCATAGCACCTATTATGATAAATTAATGGACTTTCTAGTAGCTGGCGATGATTTACACAAACTGTATTGCTAATAGGATGATAAGCAGGTGACAAAGTTGTCACTTTATCGCCAATTTGAGTAAAATTTTGAATATAGAGAGAGACGGCTTGGATAATGCGAGGGCAAAACACCACAGATTCAGGTGTAACATGCCAAGCATATTGAGATTTAAACCAATTTACCGCAATATTATTCCAATCAGAGCTAAGATCGGTATAGCCATAAATACCGGTTAAATTAAACTGACTGAGTTTGTTAATAATAAAATCTGGTGCAGAAATATCCATATCGGCAACCGATAATGGAATAACATTGGCGTTACTGTTGCACCATTTAGCACTGTAGGTATTTTGCCTAGAAATTAATTTATTAAAGTTATTCTGATTCATGAAAATCCCCTCGGCAATGTGGTTTAACAACAAAATACTCGTTGTACTTACTCTTGGTTATTCCTATTTTTTACTTTGCTATTACGAAATCTGACTTGTGTGATAGTAATCACATAGCCACGAAGGAGAATGCTGGCAAATACAAAGCTGTGGTTTAATGGCCAACATGGAAGAGTGGGTGATCTAATATGAAAAAAGATAAATACTTTCGTATCGTGCTGTTATTCAACGCTAATAAAGTCTATGACCGACAAGTTGTTGAAGGGGTAGGTGAATACTTGCAGGCGTCACAGTGCCATTGGGATGTATTTATTGAAGAAGATTTCCGCACTCGCCTTGATAATATTAATCATTGGGTTTGTGACGGCATTATTGCAGACTTTGACGATCCCATTATTACTCAACATTTAAGCCAATCACCCTTATCTGTTATTGGTGTCGGTGGCTCTTATCATCAAGCAAAAGATTATCCTTCTGTGCCATATATTGCTACTGATAATTATCAATTGATTCATCAAGCTTTTTTACATTTAAAGCAAAAAGGGCTTAAACATTTTGCTTTTTATGGATTACCGGCAAAAAACTACCCGCATTGGTCTAATGAGAGAGAATATGCATTCCGGCAATTAGTTACTCGCGAAAAATACCCTGGCATCATTTATAACGGTATGGATATCACACAAGAGAATTGGCAACATGCACAGAATCGTTTATCTGACTGGATACAAACGTTGCCACCACAAACTGGCATTATTGCCGTCACCGATGCCAGAGCGCGTCATTTACTACAAGTCTGTGATAACTTAAATATTAATGTGCCTGAAGAAATCAGTATTATAGGCATTGATGATGAAGATATGACACGTTATTTATCACGTATAGCGTTATCTTCTGTAGTACAAGGTTCACGACAAATGGGATATTTAGCCGCGAAGCTTCTGCATCAAATATTAGAAGGGCATCCAACCGAACAACTACCAAGAATATTAGTTCCTCCAGTAAAAATCATTGAACGTCGCTCAACAGACTTTCATTCATTTAGTGATCCAACCGTTGTACAAGCAATGCACTATATTTATTACAATGCTTGTAAAGGAATAAAAACTGAGCAAGTGTTAGACGCTGTAAATATGTCGCGTTCTAATTTAGAACAGCGTTTTAAGAAAGAAGTAGGGAAGACTATCCATGCCGTGATTTATGAAGAGAAGCTGAAAAGGGCGAAAAACTTATTAGCCACAACAACATTATCAATACAAGAGATTTCTTTGATGTGTGGCTATCCGTCGTTACAATATTTTTACTCTATTTTTAAAAAAGAGTTTGGCATGACACCAAAGGATTTTAGAGATGAGAATTAATAAAAATAACAATTATTTTTTATAGCGACTATTTGCCCAAGGATCACTTTCAGAATAATTGATTGTATCATCAAGGTTTTCTTCAACAAGATTTAGATATAGTGCTTCTACCTCAGAGCGCGCCCAAGGAGTTCTGCGCAAAAATTTCAAACTCGACTTTACACTTGGCTCGTTTCTAAAACAGTTAATTTTGATTAGTTGGCTTAATTTAACCCAACCATATTTAGCCACTAACGCATTAACTTGCATTTCAAGCGTGATACCGTGTAGTGGATCTTTAGAACGAGCTTCTGTCATGGTTTACTCAAATAGGTTGATAATAAAGCGTAGCAGAGTACAAGAAAGTAACACAAGAGACAACCAAAGTATAAAGCCATTTATATTGTTATTATGGTTAAAAATCATAAATTACAATCCATATTATAGGGAGAGAAATCCGGATTTTTATTTTTTATCCAATCGATAATAAGTGGTAATGAACCTTCAGTGTAAGCTTTACGGCCAGCCCACAGAAATTGTAATTGACGGTATATTGGCCAATCACTTTCTAATTGGTAATTAAATTCAGGCACACGGAGTAATCCATGACTAGCATGAGGGAAAACAACAATATCAGCTTGATGATGAGTATTTAATATTGCACGATAACGACAAGCATTAAGCTGAGCATTAACGTTTAAGTCATTATTTCCCCATACCGCTAATATACGACCATTCATTTTTCTTAAATAACTTGATGAATCACTTAAGTAATTTTTAACAACAAAATTAAATCGATCTTCACTCATATCATTGCGCCGAGTGCGATCTTTTGTACCATGTAGTCCAAAAATATCATCATTTTCTTTTTGTTCTTTTGCCAGCAATTGTATAATTTCATCCGGTGTTTTTCCTTGCTGTTCATAACGCAATTTTTGATAATATTGTCCTTGTTCTCGCCAATTGACAGCACCACCAATAATCACAGAAAAAGCTGGTTGTGATTGACTAGCGGCGATAGGAATAACCCATCCTGCTTGTGAAAACCCTAAAAAACCTACTTGAACTTCGGGATAACGAAGTTGCATTAATTTTAATGCAGCTACCGCTTCTTCAGCGCGAGCTTCCATTGATTGATGTAGCCAGTTTCCTTGACCATCACCAATGCCTGCTTTATCCCACGAGAATATCGCGATATTTGCATCCAAAAATGTATTGAACAGAGGGTTGTAGCCACCATTTGAATAACGATCTTGAGGCCCATCACCATGAATAACAACGATAACCGCTGACGGAGTCTTATGTTGAGGAGTAAGAAGAGTTCCTGATAGCCTGTTTCCTTGAGATAGAAAACTTAATTCTTCTTGATCTTTGTTTTCATAGTCAAAGTCTTGAATATGGCTTGTAAAAAATAATAGGGTGGTGATAACAAGCAGTAATAGAATAAATATAGCAATTATATATTTACCTACAGCATAATGAACTTTCATTATTTTTCTCTTACGTTATGTTTTTGCACATAAAAATCTGATAATACTACATTTTTTGTTATAAATATAACAAGTAACAAGTGCTTTTAAAGATATCATTGCTTAATAAAGATACTAACATCATTTCTACTCTACATTCAGTACGGAGTAACATTTCAATAGGTATCGAAACGTTTATTATTTTCCTTGTTATCCTGCTTATTCTTAACAAGGAGAATAAAATGATCGCTGTTATTTTTGAAGTTCAAATAGCCACAAGTAAGCAGGGGCAATATTTATCTTTAGTATCTCAACTAAGACCATTACTAAACAACATTGATGGATTTATATCTATTGAGCGCTTTCAAAGCCTAGCGACGGAAGGAAAGCTATTATCGCTTTCTTGGTGGAAAAATGAAGATGCTATACTGCAATGGAAAAATAATATTTTGCACAGCAAAGCACAGCAGAAAGGTAAAAAGAGCATTTTTGATTTTTATAAAATAAGTATAGTTAAACTAGAACGTTGTTATGAGTTTACAAGTACTCACACGTAATTGCACCATACTGGACAATAGAGCCGTTATAAGATGAATAATTACAAAACGGAATATGAGCATACTTTGGAGTCAGCAATAGCCGCGGTTGGAGCCGCTATTGCGGATATTTCCAGAGTAAAAATACTCTGTGCTTTGATGGATGGAAGGGCGTGGACAGCCACCGAATTGAGCATTGTTGCGGATATCTCCGCATCTACCACAAGTAGCCATTTATCAAAATTACTCAGTAGCGGCCTTATTTCTGTGATCTCTCGTGGTAAATATCGCTATTTTCGATTAGCTAGTGATGATATAGCAAAAGTTATTGAAAATTTGATGAGCTTCTCAACAGTTCATGTATCACAAGCAAAAATTACCACCCCAGAACATTTAAGAAAAGCACGTACATGCTATAACCATTTAGCCGGTGAAATTGCCGTTAAAATTTATCAGGTACTTTGCCAAGAAGAATGGATAACAAAAGATGGAACAGAAATAACTGAATTCGGAGATAAACGCTTTAAATTGATGGGACTTAATTTCCAAGCAAAACATTCGCGCAATATTTGTTGTCCTTGTTTAGATTGGAGTGAAAGACGTTTTCATCTAGGTGGACAAATTGGCAGTGCATTACTTAATCATGCACAGACACAAGGTTGGATAAAACGCCACCAAGGATATAGAGAAGTGACGATTAATGAAAAGGGCAATAAAGCTTTTGCCCAATATTTTAATATAACAATATGATCTAGATGTAGGGGATATCGTGCACAGATTAGAGCTAGGAATGAAGTTATTGGTTATTACATTCTATTTAACATAATATGCATTATGCGAACCATGATAGGTAAATACGGATAGGCGCTGAAATCTCTGTTTTTGGCTGATTAGATTATGTTGGTTGGACCCAATGTTTTTTTGTTTTTTTATCAGATACTACTTTAGAAAGGATTTTAATAAAGCCTTTTTAGATGTTTCTACCGTCAGTTAAATTGATGCCCATGACGCTATCATAAGAATCAAAGACATCTATCCAATAATAATCCTTAATATTTTTATTTATTATTTCAAACTTCTACCGTTGATATTGCTCTTTGCTGTAACTATAAATCTAACCGTAAAATAGCCTTTGGTCTGTTCAATATATTTGTGATCGTTTATCACTTCAATACTGCATAAATCCCTCGCCACAAATAATTTTCTGTAGAGGTAATCATTTACCGCACCCTTTCAGATATCACACTAAAAGCTTTTTGTATTAACAGTTATCACAGATACCTTCTAAGCCACCTTTTCTTCTTGGTGTATAATCATAGAAATATGATATCTGACGCTATTAAACACATAAGAATATGTTATATTAAATTTGACAAAGATTTTTGATGTAAATGATTAATTGGTGTGAGCGTTTTTTAATCACTTATGCAAAAACCTTGGTATTACCCTAAGACTACCCCCGTAGTACAGGATGGGGATTTTAGTTTTCGCTGTAAGATTTTTTTATGGAATCCGTAGACACAATGCAAACTATTTTTGAAGTTATCAGTTTTATTGCATCAATAGCATCTTTAATACTTGCTATTGGAGCGATTTGGTTATCAATTGTATTTTTTAAGATGTCTGAACACGCATCAAAAGAAACAAGTAAATCAGCAGATAAAATACAATCTAGTGTGGATAATCTCGCGTCAAAAATAACCCATAAATGTACTTACAATTCAGATGCTGTATTTGAACAATGTTTACCAAAAATACTGACTTGGGAAGCAAAAATTTATCAATCATATAATGCACATCGTAAAATTTCTGATAGTGAAGCGATAAAATATACAGAAGAAGAATTACGCGATAAGCATAATTACTGGATCAACAAAAAACGCTAACTACCCGTCTGATCCGTTAGATTTAATAGGCTTAGAGTCTGTAAGTTATTTTAAGCCTATTCTTAATATCTCTCATTTTGTAATACAATGCTCATTGTATTAACTAACTTAATCAGATAGTTAGTTATTATTACTTTTTTAATGCTTTTTAATACGCATTTTAGGAGTATTGCACCCTATTCTTCCCGAATATTCTGATGCCAGTACGATTATGATAGCAGTAACTTTATAATGTTCTTTATACTGGAGCTTATAAAAATGAATATCACGTTTAAGAAAATTGGAACAATGTGTGTCGCTTCTGTTCTGCTTTTTTCACTTGCGGGTTGTTCAAGCATGACAAAACGCGATCGTAATACAGCAATTGGTGCCGGTGCTGGTGCTATAGGTGGTGCAATTTTAACAGATGGTAGTCCATTAGGAACCATTGGCGGCGGTGTATTAGGTGGTGTTATTGGCCATCAAGTTGGCAAAAAATAACTATTAGCGTTATTTACTATGCTAAACTGAGCTTATAAATTTTTATAAGCTCAGATTCGAGCAATGACCTATATAGTAATCATAGTTACGAGTAAATGATGGTAAGAACGGCTCTATTGAAAATTAAAAATTTGATTATTTGGCTTTATCATCAGTTTAGCGATCTGCTCCATATCGCGGTGACTTTTGTACTCTGTTATTTTTGCTTTCTTTTATCTCCCACACTTACCATTGCCGTTATAGGCGTCGTGATTATTGTTGTAACCATGTTTTTATTAAGCCTATTTGTTTTGCCCTAGCTTTTTTATGACACCTCTGTATTAAACCTTCTCTACTGTGACACGAAATAAAAACCCCCTTTCAACCCACTTTGAACAGTAGTGAAAAACGTATAACTCAGTGATGATTAAAGTTAAAAATCTTTTACATTGGCAAAGAACCTTATCTTTCCCCTGATTTATCTCAAAGCTGCATTTTTCAACTTGACTCTTGTTAACGTTCGCTTTTTACTTTCAAAGATTAAAACAATGAGGATAAGTAAATGATTATATTTATCACCGGTGCTTCAGCAGGTTTTGGAGAAGCTATTGCTCGTCACTTTATTAACCATGGACACAAAGTTATTGGTACTGCGAGACGTCTTGATAAACTGCAAGCTCTTCATCAAGAACTGGGCGATCTATTCTATCCTTTACAATTAGATGTCACCGATAAAAAAGCAGTCAGTGAAATTTATCACCAATTACCAGAACAATGGCGCTCAATTGATGTATTAGTCAATAATGCAGGACTCGCTTTAGGGTTAAGTACCGCTGATAAAGCCAATCTTGATGATTGGGATACTATGATCGAAACTAATAATAAAGGTTTAGTGCATGTCACTCGTGCATTACTACCCTCAATGGTTGAACGCAATGTCGGGCATATTATTAATATCAGCTCAACAGCGGCTTCTTGGCCTTATATGGGGGGAAATGTGTATGGTGCAACCAAAGCCTTTGTTAAGCAATTTAGCCTAGGCTTACGTGCCGATCTTCAAGGTAAAAAAATACGCGTTACTGATATTGAACCCGGTCTTGTGGGGGGAACTGAGTTCTCATTAGTACGCTTTAAAGGTGATACCGATAAAGTAGAACAAACTTATGCAGGAGCAGATGCGCTTACTCCTGAAGATGTTGCACAGGCGGTTTTTTGGACGGCAACATTGCCTGCACATGTTAATATTAATACGCTTGAGATGATGCCCGTCAGTCAATCTTTTGCCGGATTAAGTGTGCACCGACAAAATTAAACGCACTGAAAACTCATTTTTTGTTAAGGGATCATATATACTTGTTGATATAAAATAGTCATTGTTCAGTGCTACATACTTTTAGAGGATAGCCATTATGATAAATACGTTAACTAAGAAACAAGCAACAAGGACTCTGCTATTTTCACTATTTCTTGGTTTATCCGTGTCTTCTTTTTCTTCTGTTGCAGCTTCAACAAATGTAACCATTAATGGCAATGGCTATGATAATGTTTTAGATAAAGAGCAAGCTCGACAAATGAAAGAAGATTGGGATCAAAAACGCGATCTCCGTAATAAAATCAACCAACGCGAAAAAACTGAGTTTAATAAAATAGATAAAGCTATTGATGAGCGTGATGCTTGTTTAAAAAGCGCCAATATCTATGCTTACTGGGAGCCAGAAACACGTCGCTGTTTAGACAGTAATACTGGTCGCCCAATTAACCCTTAATATAAATAAAACAATGATGTTTTAGAAATCAAGCAAGGAGAGAAATGTTATGAAAAAATATCTATTTGCAGTACTGGCTACATTGTTCGCATTTGCACCTTTAGCCGCAAATGCTGGATGTGATGAAGTCGTTCAAGATATTCAACAAAAAATTGAAAATAATGGTGTTCCTGCGGCTAACTTTACCCTAACAGTGGTTGAAAATGATCAAGTTGCACAGACTGAAGGTAAAGTTGTAGGTACTTGTGAAAATGATTCTAAAAAAATCATTTATACTCGCCATTAATCATTGATTTAATAGAATTAATAGCTAAAAAGGGTACTTTGTGTGCCCTTTTCTTTTTTAACCTAAATAGCGATTAGGCTATTAATATTTAGTATTCATTGTTAAATAAAAAAACACCCAATGAGTTAACCCATTAGGCGTTGATAAGTAATAAGTAAAACTAAATATTAATAGGAAATAAGTTATTGAATAGAAATAACTTATTTTTATTCTCTTTAATTGACCTTAACTAAGCGGGTTGAGCGATTTCTAACTGACTTAAGTCAAGATAACAAGAGAGATCACGTTCTTCAGGGCGTAATAAATACGGGATTTCACCAATCAATGGGGCTGGAATATGTTGAGATAACCTTTCTACAATTTTTGCATAGTGCGGTAACCCAGGATTAATTCTATTAGCCACCCAACCAACTAATTCTAAACCATCATTAATAATAGATTGCGCGGTTAGAATTGAGTGATTGACACAACCAGGTTGGATCCCAACCACTAGAACAACAGGAATTTTTTCTTTAGCCACCCAGTCTGAATAAAAAGTATTATCATCAAGTAAATAGCGCCAACCACCATTTCCCTCGATAACAACGCATTCAGCTTTTTGGCCCAAATTATTTAGTTCACTTGAAATTTGATGGAAGTCTATTGCATTTTCACTTACATAACAATTTTCTAGCAAAATAGGGTTAATTTCGTCGTAGCGAGCGTCAATAGGTGAGGAATTATGAATAATCTGAGCATCACGATTACGATTACCCTCAACCGTTTCATGTAATTCGGTTGCGATAGGCTTAAAGCCCACTGCTGTTGTCCCGCCACGATTTATTGACTGAAGAAGTGCTCGGGTGACAACAGTTTTACCTATGTTGGTATCTGTCCCCGTAACAAACAAGCGTGTTAACATATAATTTACTTCCGTTATGACAGATAAATCAGGTTTACGAAAAATGACAGAGATTAGAGTTTAGGGTAACACTGTTTATGGTGGCTTGAGTTAGCTCAATTTTTTAGTTAATTGAGTAAAAATAGGGTAATGTAAGTGATCAATTGGCCTACTTCTCTATGCATAATACTTTAATTATACTTTATTGTATTATTATTAGCCTTGCATTAACTCAAGTAATAATGAGCCATTATATAAGGCTTCTTTTACTAGTGATGCCGCTGGCAATGTGCCTTTATTGCGCAATTCTGTTTCTTCAATAACCAAGTTATGGGCATATCTAGGTAATACATGGTGTTGGATACTACTAAGGATCAGGGGGAAAAGTGCAGATTTTGCTCTACACAGAGGTGAACCTATTAATATTTTTTGAGGATTAAAAATATTGACCATCACGGCTAAAATAAAACCAAGTCGTTGCGCCACTAAATTAATGATGTCTAATGCTTGTTTATCACCAATTAATACAGCATCACATAGCGTTTCTACCGTAATCGGATATTGATTAAGTATTGAGGTGGGATTTTCTTGCGCCAAGTGCTGTGCTTTTTTAATTAACTGAGGGATCGATATTTCCGTTTCTAAACACCCTTTTGCACCACAATAACATTGCGTCTGTGAATCAATAACTTTTGTATGCCCTATTTCGACGGCACTATGGCTGTTTGAATGTAATGTCTTTCCATTAGTCACAACCCCTGCACCGACAATATCATCAATAACAATTTGCAGAATATCGGTGTTATTTTTGGCTGCACCATAGAGTGATTCAGCCATCGTCCAAGCCGTTACACTGTGTTGTAAGAAAACAGCAACACCTGTTTTTTCCTGAATTTTATCAGCCAGCGGGATATCTTGGATAGCATAGTAAGGAGAGCTATAAATAACGCCACTAATCGGATCAACAATTGCATTCATGGTAATACTAATTGCAGTAAGGCGCTCTACTCTTGATTGATAACGTTGAAAGAATGTATCTATTGCAGCAAGGAAATGATGCAAAAAAGCATCACTATTTTGTTTAGGAAAGTCGAAGGTATCTTCAACAACTAATTGATTATCAAGCTCTCTTAAACTAAAAAGTAGGCTACCATTATTTACTCGAATACATAAAAATTGCCACCCTTTGCTCTCTAACTTTAAACCAACAGCCGGCCGTCCCCGAAATCCCAACCCAGGAAATTCTGTTTCATGAATAAGGTGTGCTTCGACTAATTCTCGCGTAATTTTAGTAATACTGGCAGGCGCAAGTGTTGCTTTTTTAGATAATGAGATACGAGAAATAGGACCATGTTCATCAATTAATCGAAAAACAGTGCCAAGATTAAATTGTTTTACATGATCAATA
Organism: Proteus sp. MB838; assembly: GCF_054767435.1. Taxonomy (NCBI): domain Bacteria; kingdom Pseudomonadati; phylum Pseudomonadota; class Gammaproteobacteria; order Enterobacterales; family Morganellaceae; genus Proteus; species Proteus sp. MB838. The sequence goes on along the minus strand of NZ_BAABMO010000002.1, from coordinate 97,213 downwards.
TGGCTAGGCGGGATCCCCATTTCATCTTATCCTTAATAAAAAAGCCGTAATTAATTCGAAGCTCTAAATAATTATTTTTCGATTATGTCGTCAGTTTGTGATAATTGTACAATAATTACATAAAAATCGTGATGGAAAGCACATATAAATCAAGATTTTTGATCTTCTAAGATATTTTTTAGCAATAATTGAGTCAACCTATTGGCCGCAGCGGGGATCGTTCGTTTGTTATGAGAAACTAACCATACTTCAGAGAAAGCATTCGAATTAGCAAAATGCAGATAATGCACACCATCAACTTTCATGCGAGTAAATGATTTTGTCACAATAGAAATACCTAATCCGGCAGCAACAAGCCCCAAGATGGTCATCGCCTCTCCGGCTTCCTGTGCTATCGTTGGTGTAATTCCCGCAAGGCTAAGCAATTGAATAATTTCATCATAAAGCGCCGTTCCTACATCTCGCTCAAAAAATACAAAAGGATATTGCCCAATATCTTGAATATTTACGCCTGTTTCTTTGTATTCAAGTAAAGGATGCCCTTCATAAACTGCCAAAATAAAAGGTTCACGAAATAGGAGCTGGTGGTGCAAATTATCAGGTAACACCGTATTACGCATAATTCCCAAATCGATGTGGCCAGTTAATAATGGTGATATCTGCTGTTTGGTATTCATTTGATGCATATGAATACCGACTTCAGGATAATTTTCCCTAAATTGACGCAAACTTAACGTAACCAAATGCATAAAAGGTGTTGTTGAGGTAAAACCAATTGAAATTTCACCTAATTCTCCTTTTTCCATTCTTGATGCTCGTGTCGCTACCGCCTTAACTTGTGCCATAATTTGATAGGATCCTTTTAAAAACATTTGTCCTGCCGGGGTTAACGAAACAGAACGATTGGTTCTTTCGAGTAAACGAGCCCCTATCTCACTTTCTAAGGCTTGTATTTGCTGACTTAAAGGAGGTTGGGAAATATTTAATCTCTCAGCTGCCTTACCAAAATGTAATTCTTCAGCAACAGCAATAAAATAACGTAAATGGCGAAGTTCTATATTCATAATTTGTATTATTCGTTGATGTAAATGCCTATTGATACTTTAAAAGTCTTATTGCTAATGATTAATATATTAGACAAAAAAATCAAATGTTTCTAACATTGATATAAATCAAATTTAAGTATTGGATAGCCACTTTTTATGGACACTCATGAAATAAGCAGTAAAAACATGGCCCTAAAAGAAGATGTTTCTATCAACACCACTTCTAAACCAAACAGTCCGAAACACTATATCCAGCGTGATGACGCGCTTTATATAAAAGTGACAGTGTCATTTTTTATGGTTGGTTTAGCCACTTTTGCATTACTCTACTTTGTGCAACCTATCTTACCTATCCTATCAAAAGAATTTTCAGTCACCCCAGCAACCAGTAGTCTTGCTTTATCGCTTTCTACAGGTCTTATGGCTTGTGGTCTATTGATTACAGGGCCTCTTTCTGATGCGTTTGGTCGAAAAAATGTGATGGTTATTGCGCTATTTTGTGCGGCTTTTTTCACACTATTAAGTGCCATGATGAATAGCTGGACGGGAATTTTAATTACACGAGCACTCGTAGGGCTATCACTTAGTGGTGTTGCAGCCGTTGCGATGACCTACCTTAGCGAAGAGATCCATCCTGCTTATCTAGCCTTATCGATGGGGCTTTATATTAGCGGTAACTCTATTGGTGGTATGAGTGGCCGTGTTATTACTGGTGTTTTGAGTGATTATTACTCTTGGCGTGTGTCTGTGATTATTTTAGGTATTTTTGCCCTTGTTGCTGCTATCATTTTTTGGCGAATATTGCCGACATCACAACATTTTAGGCCAGCAACCTTAAAACCACGTAATCTTCTCATCACAACTAAATTGCATTTTAGAGATAAAGGACTCCCTCTTCTTTTTATTGAAGGTGGCTTGTTAATGGGAGGGTTTGTAACTTTATTTAATTATATTGGTTATCGCCTATTAGATGCACCTTATTCATTAACTCAAACAACCGTTGGTTTAATTTCAATTGTTTATTTGAGTGGAACTTATAGTGCATCGAAAGCAGGCTTATTAACCAATAAATATGGATTAGGTAAAGTGTTTATTGCCGGTGTTTCTATGATGCTAGCGGGTATATTAATTACACTATTTGACTCTCTAGCAATTATTTTTATAGGTATGCTTATTTTAACTACAGGTTTTTTTGCTGCCCATGCGGTAGCAAGTAGTTGGGTTGGACGTCGAGCTAAACGAGGACGTGCGCAGGCCTCTTCCCTTTATCTATTTACCTATTATGCAGGCTCGAGTATTGCGGGAACACTAGGTGGGATCTTCTGGGGCAATTTTGGTTGGCTTGGTGTTGGTTTGTTTATTGCTTTTTTAATGTTAACAGCACTATTAATCGCACTGCGCCTTAATCGAATAGCACAATAAAAAGTCATAATTTTCTGTCTGTTAATTTATAAAAACCTATTGATAATAAAGAAAATTGTGACTTTACTTTGCTTTTTTTAGTATGGAGTCTCTATTTTGAAAAGGACAACAACCATGACTTTAATAAAATTACCAATAATACTAGCAACACTATTATTTACATCTATATCTGTTGCCACAGTAGACAACTGTCCACCGACTAAGCCAGATTGTGTAGACGAATATACAGCTTTTCATTACCCTCCTGAAGAAGATTAAAAATAAAACCAAGCTAGCTTAAAAAAACCGCATATAACGATATTTAAGAAAAATATCATCAACAAAGTGCCCTTTTATCGCTATACTGTACAAATAAACAGTATAGCGTGATTTTTTAATTTTCACCCTACTAGACGATATACATTCCACTGAAGTTTATGTATTGTTTTTAATAACGGCTAATTGTATGTTGTAACTAAATAAGGTTATAGAGATGAGCAAATATGATGCAATACAGCGATTTAATCTCTGTTTTCAACAACTTGAAACAGAAATCAATGCTCTTACCGATTTTCTTCGTCAGTTAAAGCAACTTCCTTCTGCGGTTTTTGAATTACCTGAGGTAAGTAAAGAAGATGAACATGATGAGATAACAAATGTTACAGTGTCACCTAGTTATGATCTTGATGCTTTAGAACTCTCTTTAAAATTAATGACCAATCTCTTTATCTATGATAATGCCCCACATGTCAGTAGCAAGCGTGCGATACGTTTACCGGGGGTACTCTGTTTTAGTGTCAGCAATCCTGTATTTAAGAATGTAAAAACACAAGTAGAGAGCATTAATTCATTAAAAAAACAGCTTTCAGATATTGTGACGAAAGAGTCTGGTATTTCGAAAGAAGAACGTTTTGATTTTGTCCATAATCAGCTAAAAGGCTTAATTACACTTAATGCTTATCGCACCCTCACCCTACTTTCTGATCCTGATACAGTACGTTTTGGCTGGGCCAATAAAAACATTATAAAAAACTTAACTCGTAATGATGTGTTAGCTCAGCTAGAAAAAAGTCGAGAAGCCAATCGCGCCGTACCTCCTTATACTAGTGAACAATGGGCTGAACGTATCGATAAAGAGATAATGACCCTTTCACAACTCCCGGAAAATGCCAAATTAAAAATTAAGCGTCCAGTGAAAGTCCAACCTATTGCCAGAGTTTGGTATTCAGAACAACAAAAACAGGTACAATATGCTTGTCCCCTACCATTATTAGCTTTCTATATTGATAAAGCGTCGGATTTTAAGCCCATAATAGGTGAATTAGCTGATTATGATGTGAATAATATTCAAATTCGCCATCGCCCTAAAGCCAAAAAGTTACAATTAATTATTCCACGCTTACATTTATATCTTGAAAAATAAGCAATAGAAAAAAAATCCCGCTATCTGGGATAGCGGGATCCAATATTGTACTAGATAAAATAAGCGTATAATTGCTTATTTTTTCATACTACCAACCATATCTTCTGGACGTACCCAGCTATCAAATTCTTCTGCTGTCAGGTAGTTCAGTTTCAGTGCAGATTCTTTCAGCGTTAAGCCCTCTTTATGAGCTTTCTTCGCGATCTCTGCAGCTTTGTCATAACCGATATGGGTATTTAATGCCGTAACCAGCATTAAAGACTCATGCAATAATTTATTAATACGCTCACGGTTTGGTTCAATACCAATAGCACAATGCTCGTTAAAGCTACGCATACCATCAGCCAATAAACGCACTGATTGTAGGAAGTTATCAATAATCATTGGGCGATATACGTTCAGTTCAAAGTTACCTGAAGCACCACCGATATTGATAGCAACATCATTACCCATAACTTGAGCGCACAGCATGGTCAACGCTTCACACTGAGTTGGGTTCACTTTACCTGGCATAATGGAGCTACCTGGCTCATTTTCTGGAATAGAAATTTCGCCAATACCGCAACGAGGGCCAGATGCTAACCAACGTACATCATTAGCTATTTTCATTAATGAGGCAGCTAAACCTTTTAACGCACCATGAGAATGAACCAGTGCATCACAGGTTGCTAATGCTTCAAATTTGTTAGGAGCCGTGACAAATGGCTGACCTGATAATTCAGCGATACGTTTAGCAACGCGAACTGCGTACTCAGGATGTGTATTTAATCCTGTACCAACCGCCGTTCCTCCCAACGCAAGCTCACACACATGAGGAACTGAATCTTCAATATGTTTGATATTATGCTCAAGCATCGCCGCCCAACCGGAGATTTCTTGGCCTAATGTAAGTGGTGTCGCATCTTGCAGGTGAGTACGACCAATCTTGACGATATCATGGAAAGCTTCTGCTTTCTCTTTAAATACTTTCAGTAATGATTTTAATTCCGGCAGTAAATCCTGACGTAATGCGATAACAGCAGCGACATGCATGGCCGTTGGGAACACATCATTTGAACTTTGACTTTTGTTAACATCATCATTCGGATGAATTTTGCGTTCCATGCCACGGATACCACCTAGTATCTCACTACCACGGTTAGCTAACACTTCATTCATATTCATATTTGATTGAGTGCCAGAACCGGTCTGCCAGATTGCTAATGGGAATTCAGTTGGGTGTTTACCTGCCAGCACTTCATCAGCAGCAGCAATAATTGCATCTGCACGTTCTTTAGGTAATAACCCGAGATCCATATTGACACCGGCGGCGGCTTTTTTGGTTAAAGCAAGCGCGTGGATCAGTGCAACAGGCATTTTTTCTACTGAAATACGGAAGTGTTCTAGAGAACGCTGCGTTTGAGCTCCCCATAACTGGTCAGCTGGTACTTCGATTTGTCCCATTGAGTCTTTTTCAATGCGAGTGGCTGCCATTTCAATCTCCTTAAGTACACAGAATAATTGATTAGTTCCGAATTACTTTCTAGTAAATAACTCGGATACAGCTATCATGCCATAAATAGAATAATAAATATGAGAGCTAAAGCGAGCTTATGAAATTTATAACAGAATGAAATTGGTTGATTTTTCTGATTAAATGAGGTTGGCTCACGATAATATTGGTGTTTTTGCTCTCTATTTATAACCATATTAATTACAAGCTTTTATTCTGTATCATAAATACAAATATGGCTTAAATAAATATACTTTTAATCCAAAAAAGACCAAAAAACGACATTTTTATCTTTAATTGCCTTATTTAAGTTATCTATAATTATTTCTCTTTAAACTCATTGTGTTAGCTTATAACTAAGTAAGTTCTGATTGCGTTCTCATTTCACTAAATCTATATTTACAGAGAATATAGATAGCAATTAATATACGCTAATTATCTATATTCATATTCAGAGTATTGATAACCAAAACCAATTTGTTGGATTGTTTAAGGGTAGCAAAACAATCTTAAGAACGTATGCTACAAAGCATACACAGAGGATGGACTAGAATTATGAAGAAATCGCTTGTCGCTGTTGGTGTTATTGTTGCACTAGGTGTTGTTTGGACCGGTGCATCATGGTACATGGGCAGTAAAATTGAAAGCCGCTTACAGGAAGAAACCAAACGCACTAACGTTCAATTAGCGCAACTTGCTAAAGAAAGCCAATTAGGTGCGGATATTAAACTTGAAATTCGTGACTATAAGAAAGGCGTCTTTACTTCTACTGCTGATCTTGCGGTTGTGATTTCAGAGCATGCCAAATCAGATGAAGATAAAAAAGTAGAAGAAGTGCTCTTTAAGACGGATATTGACCATGGGCCATTCCCTCTTTCTGATATTGCTCAATTTAATCTAGCTCCTAAGTTAGCAGCAATGAATAATACTTTAGTGAATAATGAGACCACTAAAGATCTATTTAAGTTGACCAAAGAGCCATCATTTATTGATATGCACTCTTCTTTATCGTTTGATGGCAGTGTATCAGGTAAAGTTAACATAAATCCTATTAATTACAGCAAAGATGGTAGCCAGTTAACAACATCTGCGTTTCAGATTGATTTTTCTTCCGATAAAAATGCAACAAACATCTCAACAGCAGTAAAAGGTGATGAAGTCATTGTTAAGAAAGGTAATGATGAAACCTTTACGCTGAAAAATATTGCAGGCTCTGTCGAAGGAACTAAAGTTAAAGACGATCAATATCTATTTGATACACAAACACTGAACTTTGGCGATATTACCTTTACGAGCCAAGATAAGTCATCTAATTTCACTTTAAAAGATACTTCTCTTGCTACTAAGAGCCAAATTAAAGATAAATTATTCTTTATCACTCAAGATTATAGTTTTAAATCTCTTAATGTTGGTGGTTTTGATTTTGGTGCGGGTAAATTTGCTTACTCAATTGATAAAGCAGATCCAGATGCGATGTTGCTATTAACAAAAGTTTATAACAGCACCTTCTTACCTTGGAATCAAAATAAATACGATAATTCAGCGATGATTGAGCAAGCTGTACGTGATGTTTTGGAAAAAGGTTTAGTATTCCGTATCGATGAAGCATCGCTTACCAATAGCAGTGGCGCAAGCAAGCTAAACTTTAAGTTAGATTTAAATGCGTTCAATGCTGATGCACTGAAAAAAGAAAACAAGGCGCCTTCAGTTCTGTTTAATGAATTGTTTAATAATATCGATTTTAATATCGATCTTTCTGTACCAATGCTAACGGAGTTCCGTAGTACCACACAATACCTTGATGTTATGCGTTATTCTGAAAAAGGCTTAACAGACGAAGATAAAGCTGAAATTCAGAAAACAACCGCTAACGACATGGCACAGTTAAAAACTGAATTACAGCAAAATATCAATCAAATTTCTCAAGACGAGAAAGATGCTCTGCCATTGATGCTGTTATCACAAGACGGTAATAAACTGTCTTTAAACCTGAACTATGCTGCTGATAAATTTACTATGAACGGTAAAACTTACAGCTTTGATGAGTTTATGGAAGTAACACAAGCCCCTCAAATGTTAGGTTTAGCGGCGATGTTATTCGGTGCGGGTGCTTCTTCTTATGATTATGATGACTCTGATTATCCTGAATATTCAGAAGAGCCAGATCAAAATGATGCAATAGAAGAGCCACAAATTGAGATCCCAGCAGCACCTGCTGAAAACAATTAATTTTAGTCACTGAGAGCATACAGTCACTAATCAATAAAGCCCCCTATCACCATTCTTATGATAAGGGGCTTTTTATTGTTATTAACAATCACAATTAGGCTTAAATACTTCGCGTGTGCCCCAATCATCTTTACAACATGAATCAATCGCTTTATGCATTATTTCTGCAAGGGTATTAACTGTTGATATAATAGTAGAGAGCTCTTCACAAACATGACGACACGTTGAATTATCTTTATTCAGATCAGGAAGTTTAGGTAATGTTAAACTGTCACATAGAATTTCTTGCAGAACTAAAGAAAAATTAGCGATACCTGTTGTGTATATATAAGAGCGTCCTCCCGTCATCTGCGCTAAGCGCACATACTCTTTCGTGACGTTATCTCTATCAGCAATAGTAGGAAAGCGATCCACATTAGAGGGATCATCATTAGGCGTTCCCTGATAAGTATATACTTTTACTTTTTCGCTTCTAGCAACCACTATTGCCTCATTGTTTTTAAGCACAGCGGCTTGTGTTAATACACCTCCGCCACCTTCCATACCTTCATCACCTAAGACAAAAATTGCACGACGAGCGCCATCTCGCCAATCGAAATATTTACACACATCAATGACGGCTCGGCATAAATCTTCTTTATTTCCAGCATGATCTCGTCCATCAGCCTCTTTAAATGGCGCTCTTGCTTGTAATTTGTGAGCAGATACACCTTGTGTCATTAAATAGTCAGTCACTGAGCGATCGAACTTAGTATTATCCCACGTACCTTCTATTCCTAAAAAAGTGACTCTTAAACTTGATGGGCAACGTCCTAATGCCTTTTGAACAGCATCATCTATTTGTTGACTTAAATCAGAAGATTCATCAGCCATTGAGCCACTTGTATCTATTACCACAACTAAATCTAAAGCAACATTGCCATCTCCTGTCTCCATTTGTGAACTTAAAGTAGGGTTAGCAGTTGGTGGCGGAATTATTGGTTTAGCTATTTGTTTATTACTATCATTATTTATTAAACTATTATTTGATTTTCCATTCATATTCTCGCTCCAATATATGCGATATTAAAAATAAAGTGATTAGCCTTTTTCTAGCAAGAATATATTATGATTTTATTTTGTTTATTCACTTCCTTATTAAATATAATAGATTTGTTGTTTTTTAATATCCCAATATTATTAACAATAATTAATAAAACAATCACTTTATTTATAATTAGATAATCAGCCCTTCCGCCAATAGACATTCTTAATTCTTACCAACACCTATCAATATATCTGATAGCTTATATCAAAAACAATGATATGTTTGTTTTTAAAGGAAAAATTACATTTTCAGCCAGGTTGATAAGAAGCATCAACTATACTGAAAAATAAACATAATAAATGTACAGTATTAATTTAAAAATAATTTTTATCATCGAAAAATACAAAAAAAACGCCTCTTTATGTATTAAAAATAAACAACTTCAGTTTAATTTATAGTGAATCAATTGAAAATCATTCATAATAATAGGCAATTTATTACTTTATTCCCCTTAAAAGAAAGTCACCATAACAAGTGGATTTTCATTATTATTATTAAAAAGGAAAATAACACGTGATTGACACACAGTTGCCTTTAACCGATTTGCACCGCCATTTAGATGGAAACATCCGTCCGGAAACAATTTTAGATTTAGCACAACAACATAATATTGCCCTACCTGCCTATGAGCTAGAAACATTGCGCCCACATGTGCAGATAACTAAAAATGAGCCTAGCTTAGTGAGCTTCTTACAAAAGCTAGATTGGGGCGTTGCTGTACTCGCCGATTTAGACGCTTGTCGCCGTGTTGCTTATGAGAACGTCGTCGATGTTGCTAATGCAGGTATTGATTACGCAGAATTACGCTTTTCACCTTACTATATGGCCATGAAGCATCAATTACCGATTGAAGGTGTTGTTGAAGCAATTATTGATGGTGTACAAAGTGCCTTACACACTTATGATGTTGAGATCCGTTTAATCGGCATCTTAAGCCGTACTTTTGGTGAAAATGCCTGCCAGCAAGAATTAAATGGTCTATTAAAACATCAAGATAAAATCACCGCACTTGATTTAGCTGGCGATGAATTAGGTTTCCCTGGGCATTTATTCCAACCTCACTTTAACCGTGCTCGTGATACTGGCTGGAAGATCACCGTTCATGCAGGTGAAGCGGCTGGTGCTGAAAGTATTTGGCACGCGATTAAAGAATTAGGGGCAAGTCGTATTGGTCACGGTGTTAAAGCCATTGAAGATCCCCGTTTGATGGATTATCTCGCAGAGCACCAAATTGGTATTGAATCTTGCTTAACCTCAAATATTCAAACCAGTACTATTGCCTCTTTAGCACAACATCCTCTTAAGAAGTTCTTAGAGCACGGTATTATCGCCTCGCTCAATACTGACGATCCGGCCGTGGAAGGTATTGAGTTAAAACATGAGTATACTGTTGCTGCTCCTGCGGCGGGTTTAACTGCAGCACAAATTCGCCAAGCACAAATTAATGGTCTTACTATGGCTTTTATTAGCCAAGCTGAACGTGATGCATTAATTAAAAAAGTGAGTTTAGGTTAATATTAACGAAAAATACCGCCTTATTGCTAAGGCGGTATTTTTATCTTTTGCTCTATTTTTACAGTGACTACTGATGGTGTTTTTTAGCTTGATTGGCATAACGCTGAGCTAATATGGCACAAACCATTAATTGAATTTGATGAAATAGCATCAGCGGTAATAGCATGATCCCCACCGTTGCTGCGGGAAATAGTACATTTGCCATGGGAACCCCATTCGCCAAGCTCTTTTTCGAGCCACAAAATACAATCGTGATTTCATCGGCTTTATTAAAGCCAAGCCATCTTGCACTATAAATATTAATAACAAGTACAATAGCCAGTAATACACAACTGACAATGGTGATAGTCAATAACGACCAACCGTCAATTTTATGCCAAATACCTTCAACGACGGCTTCACTAAATGCAACATAAACCACCAGCAAAATAGAAGAGCGATCGGTTCTATTCACTAACATCTTATGATTATCAACCCAACGGCCAATTAATGGACGAGATAAATGACCGATAATAAAAGGCACCATCAGTTGTAATAAAATAGATTGTATCGCCCCCGCAGTATCAAAATGCTCAGCAGAGCCTTGTGTTTCCATTAAAAAACCCACCAGCACAGGGGATAAAAATACCCCTAAAATGCTTGATGCTGATGCACTACAGATTGCCGCTGCTACATTACCACCGGCAACAGAAGTAAAGGCAATAGCGGATTGTACTGTCGCAGGTAAAGCACAAAGATATAAAAATCCCATATAAACGGTAGGTGACATCCAGTCAGGCACCATAAACTGTAGTCCCAACCCTAGTAATGGGAATAAAACAAAAGTACTAGCAAAAACCACTAAATGTAAGCGCCAATGACCAAGTCCTGACAATATCGCCTCTCTAGAAAGCTTTGCCCCATGCAAAAAAAACAATAAGGCGATCGCAGCCGTAGTGAGATGTTGAAAGATGACTTTTATCTCACCTTGCGCAGGTAATAATGTTGCGAGTATGACCACCAAGATCATAATCATTAAAAAAGAGTCAATTTTTAGCTTTTGCCACCAAGACATGGTTTTCGTCACTCCCTAATGTTTACAGCTTAATTGTGGTTTTTGATTGATTTGAAAGGCTCCCGGCTTCAATTAAACGCATAACATTAATGGCTTGTGACACAGTAACAGGACTCTCTTCACCAAATGCAATCGCACGATAAATTTGCTGATAATAAGCGGGATAATTACCTGATAGAGTCGGTAACTTTGTTGTTACTAATTCACCACTCTCTGTCGATAATGTTAATTCACCCTCTTGAGGATCAGCCCCCCAGTTATACATTTCCGTCGGAAGATAACCCGCTTTTAATGCATCTTCTTGGGTATCTAAACCATATTTTACATAACTGCCTTTGGTCCCATGAATAGCAAAAATAGGCGTAGGTGAGGCAACCAACATAGAGGCATGTAAAATAACTTTCAGATGACCATAGTCTAATAGTGTATGAAAGTAGTCAGCATTTTTAGCATTAGGGCGCAACTGAGCAATATCAGCAGTGATTGCATAAGGTTGACCAAAAAGACATACCGCTTGGTCTAGTAAATGAGGGGCCAGATCGTACCAAAGTCCTCCACCAAGTCCGGCATCTTCACGCCAACGTTGGCGCACAGCGGGTCTAAAACGATCGAAATGCGCTTCATAGGCACTGACTTCACCTAATGTTTTATCGGCGAATAATTTTTGAACAGTAAGAAAACCGGCATCCCAACGACGATTATGAAAAACTGAGAGTAATCTCTTAGCTTCTTTCGCTTGTTGTGCCAATTTTTCTGCTTCATCGAGTGTCAAAGTAAAAGGTTTATCGACAACAACATGTTTACCGTTTTTTAAGGCTTGTGAGGCGTAGGTATAGTGAGTGTTATTAGGTGTTGGAATAACAATTAAATCGATGTCTGGATCATCAATCAGTCGTTGTGGGTTGGCATACACCGTAATATTAGGAAAATCAGCGATAACTTTACTTTCATCAGAGCTTGAAATGGCTGATAGTGTTAACCCCTCAGTGGTACAGATCAGGGGAGCATGAAAGGTTTTACTTGCATAACCATAGCCTATAATCCCCACGTTTAAATTTTTTGTCATAACCCTATCCCGCTTTTATCTTTTTATTCTATAAATGAAAAATGACTTTCACTTCTACAGCTAAATAAATAATAACAAAGTTTGTGATAATATCTCGTTTAGAACTTAGTATAATAGTAGGATCTTTGATTAATGAAATTAAAACCTCAGACAAGCGTTTTGCCCCAGCAATCCCCTAAAGCCCCTATTACGGGTTGGTTACTTGCCCCTTTGGCTTATTTGCTGTTGTCGATAGTGGGCTTAGGTTTAATGTCTGTTTTATATTTAATACGATATTTTTCAGATTTTTCGATTATCCACCAGCTACCTTTTCATGTGGTATCAAGCTGGTATCTTTCCGTGTTAACAACATGGGCGATGTTTGCATTTACCGCTTATTTATTAAGACAGTTCTTTTACCGCGCTAAAAATTTTCCTCGTTTATTTATTATTTGGTTATTAATTAACTTATTGTTGGCGATAAAAAGTTTCGGTTTTGCCCCTGTTGATGATCAAACCGCGGTTAAGTCACTATTATGGGCCGTTATGGCAACTGTCTGCTTTGTGCCTTATATCAAATATGCTAAGCGTGTCCGTGAAACTTTCACACAAGATCGATAACTTCATACATTTCAGCTTGATATTATACTCGCCCGTTTAGCCTCTTTATTTTATGAGGCTTTTTCTCCATTTTTTAACAATTTTGGCATAGCAATGACTGATTACTTGCTTTTATTCGTTGGTACCGTCTTGGTGAATAACTTTGTACTCGTCAAATTCCTCGGTTTATGCCCATTTATGGGTGTATCAAAAAAATTAGAAACCGCGATAGGAATGGGGTTTGCAACAACGTTTGTCATGACGATTGCCTCTATTAGCTCTTGGCTAATGGATACCTTTATTTTAGTTCCCTTAGACTTACTCTATTTACGTACACTCAGCTTTATTTTAGTGATTGCTGTTGTGGTGCAATTTACAGAAATGGTCGTAAGAAAGACGAGTCCAACGTTATATCGTCTATTGGGGATTTTCTTACCTTTAATTACCACCAACTGTGCCGTATTAGGGGTCGCATTACTGAATATCAATCAATCACATACCTTTATGCAATCAGCAGTATATGGTTTTGGTGCTGCGGTAGGATTCTCCTTAGTTATGGTGTTATTTGCAGCCATTAGAGAAAGACTGGCTGTCGCCAATATTCCTGCTCCTTTCAAAGGCTCTTCTATTGGCTTAATTACTGCGGGTTTAATGTCTCTTGCCTTTATGGGTTTTAGTGGTTTGGTGAAACTGTAATGAATTCTTTATGGATAGCAATTGGTGTACTGGGTGTACTAGGGCTTCTATTCGGCCTGATTTTAGGTTATTCCGCTCGTCGCTTTAAAGTAGAAGAAGATCCTATTGTGGAAAAAATTGATGCCATATTACCACAGAGTCAATGTGGTCAGTGTGGTCATCCTGGTTGTCGCCCTTATGCAGAAGCGGTAGCTAATAATGGAGAAATGATTAACCGTTGTGCACCGGGTGGTGAACAGGTTATGTTAAAAATTGCCGAACTGATGGGGGTTGATCCACAACCACTTGATGGTGATGAAGAAGCATTAAATCCGGTGAGAAAAGTGGCTTTAATCGATGAAGACAACTGCATCGGGTGCACAAAATGTATTCAAGCATGCCCAGTGGATGCCATCGTCGGCGCTACTCGTGCAATGCACACCATAATAGAAGATCTCTGCACAGGGTGTGATTTATGTGTTCCACCTTGTCCAACAGACTGTATTACTTTAGTTCCTGTGAAAATGACGACCTCTAATTGGAAATGGGATTTAAATACTATCCCTGTAAGAAATATTCCTGCAGAGCCAGAAGAAACACCCGAAGATGAACCGTCATTAAAGACGGAGGATAACGCTCATGTTTAATCTCTTTTCGTTATTTAAAAAAGATAAAATTTGGGATTTTAAAGGCGGCATTCATCCTCCCGAAATGAAATTACAATCAAGTCGCACGCCTATGCGTATAGCCCAGTTACCGGATGAGGTTACCATCCCTATTCATCAACACTTAGGTACTCCTGGGCAACTTTGCGTTAAAGTGGGTGATCATGTTTTAAAAGGCCAAGCCTTAACTCGTGGCGTAGGAAGAACATTACCTGTTCATGCTTCTATATCAGGTACGGTCACGGCAATAGAGCCATTTCCAAGCACTCACCCTTCTGGTCTGCCTGAAATTGCAGTGAAAATTGTCTCTGATGGTAAAGACGAATGGCGAGAAAAATCACCGCTAGTTGACTATCAATCACAAAGTAAAGAAGTATTGCTTACCCGTATTCATGAAGCAGGCATTGCTGGATTAGGGGGAGCGGGTTTTCCAACAGCCACAAAATTAAAAGGTGGTGGTGATTTAGTTAAAACGCTCATCATAAATGCCGCTGAATGTGAGCCTTATATCACAGCTGATGACAGACTTATGCAAGAGCACGCAGATGAAGTTATTGCGGGTTGTCAGATATTAATGCATATACTGTCACCGGATGAAGTGCTGATTGGTATTGAAGATAACAAACCTGAAGCTATTGCCGCCTTAAAACAAGCATTAGCAGCACTCACAAATGAAAAACGTATTTTTATTCGGGTGATCCCTACCAAATATCCATCTGGAGGCGCTAAACAGTTAACCAAAATATTAACGGGCAAAGAAGTTCCTTCTGGCGGTCGCTCCTCTGATATTGGCGTATTAATGCAAAATGTGGGGACGGTAGTGGCAATTAAACGTGCCATTATCGATGATGAACCTTTAATTGAACGTGTCGTCACCGTAACTGGACAAGGGACTAAAACCCCAGGCAACTTTTGGGCGCGTTTAGGTACTCCTATTTATGCACTTATAAAACAAGCAGGCTTTGTTGCTGGCTCTGAGCAGATGGTCATTATGGGGGGGCCTTTAATGGGCTTCACCTTACCTGACTTAAATGCCCCCGTTATAAAAATTACTAACTGCTTATTAATTCCCTCTCCAGAAGAGATGGATACAGATAATATTGAAGAAGCCTGTATCCGTTGTGGTCAATGTGTTGACGCCTGCCCTAGTGGTTTACTACCACAACAACTTTACTGGTTTAGTAAAGGGAAAGAGCATGAGAAAGCGCAACAACATAATTTATTTGACTGCATTGAGTGCGGGGCTTGTGCTTTTGTCTGCCCTAGTAATATTCCATTAGTGCAATATTACCGCCAAGAAAAAGCAGAAATACGAGAAATTGATGCGGAAGCTAAGCGAGCGGCTGAAGCTAAGGCTCGCTTTGAAGCGAAAAAAATCCGTATGGAACGAGAAAAGCTTGAACGTGAGGCAAGACATCAACGTGCTGCAGTTAAGCTTGATGATCACCAACAAAATGAAGTGCAATCTGCACTTTCTCGTGTAAAAGAAAAACATAGCATTGGCAAAATTATTGCTGTTAAAGCAGGAGAACAACCTGACAACGCAGCGGCTATTGCTGCACGCAAAAAACGTAAAGAAGAAGCCCGAGCAAAACAAGCTGCTAAATTGGCACAACAGGTACCACAAAATCCCCATACCACCGCCGATGCAGAAAGTGATCCACGCAAAGCCGCTGTAGCGGCAGCATTGGCTCGGGTAAAAGCTAAGAAAGCTCAACAAGCGCAGGCAACTGCAAAAGTAGACACACCGGCTGAAACTCCAGCTGAGGTGGAAACCGATCCGCGTAAAGCTGCTGTGGCTGCTGCTATTGCTCGGGTAAAAGCTAAGAAAGCTCAACAAGCGCAAGCAACTGCAGAAATAGACACTCCTGCTGAGGCTCAGGCTGAGGTGGAAACCGATCCACGTAAAGCTGCTGTCGCCGCTGCTATTGCTCGGGTAAAAGCTAAAAAAGCCCAACAAGCGCAAGCAACTGCAAAAGTAGACACACCGGCTGAAACTCAGGCTGAAGTGGAAACCGATCCGCGCAAAGCCGCTGTCGCTGCTGCTATTGCTCGGGTAAAAGCTAAAAAAGAAGCACAGCAACGCCATGCTAAAGAAGAAGTGACATTGGATTAATACAAATGAAATTTAGACCAATACAAAATAACAATAGCAAATTGAAAATCGCCAGCTCTCCATTTACTCATAATCAACAATCCACCAGTCAAGTGATGTTGTGGGTAATATTGGCCGCTATTCCAGGTATTCTATGCCAACTATACTTCTTTGGTTTAGGGACGCTATATCAAATCATCTTGGCAATCATTGTCGCGCTATTGGCGGAGACTATTTGTGTCAAACTCAGAAAAGAAGATCCACTTCTATACCTAAAAGATAATTCCGCTTTACTAACAGGTATCTTACTAGCAATTAGTATTCCTCCTTTAGCGCCTTGGTGGATAATTGTTTTAGGGACATTTTTTGCGATTGTTATTGCCAAACATATTTATGGCGGATTAGGTCAAAACCCATTTAATCCCGCGATGGTCGGTTATGTGGTGCTATTGATCTCCTTTCCTGTACAAATGACATCATGGATGCCCCCCATTGAATTACAAGCCGTATCTTATAACTTTATAGATAGCTTAAGTATTTTCTTTACCGGACATACACCCTCAGGACTCACCCTTGAAGATTTAAGGCGCTCTGTAGATGGCATTACCCAAGCCACACCACTTGATAGTTTTAAAACCGGATTATTAACCCACTCTATTGATGAAGTATTAGCAACGCCAATCTTACAGGGTGGATTTGCGGGAATGGGTTGGCAATGGGTGAATGTTGCCTATCTGGTTGGGGGCGTTATCTTGTTATATAAACGAATTATTAGCTGGCAAATTCCTGTTGCCATGTTAACGCTGCTTGGTGTTTGTTCGCTGATCAGTTGGGGGATCGATGCTACTCGTTACTCTCAGCCACTATTACAGCTTTTCTCAGGTGCGACGATGTTAGGGGCTTTCTTTATTGCCACCGATCCTGTTAGCGCCTCCACCACACCAAAAGGGCGATTAATCTATGGTGCAATCATTGGCCTATTAGTGTGGATTATTCGTGTCTATGGTGGCTATCCTGATGCCGTGGCCTTCTCAGTCCTATTAGCTAATATTGCTGTACCGCTTATTGATAGTTATACCCGTCCTCGGGTTTATGGACATTAATGGAGATAATGATGATCGAGATACTAAAACGTCATGGGTTAACATTAGCTATCTTTGCGGCCTGTACCACAGGGTTAACGGCTGTCGTCTATCACTTGACGGCGAATACTATCGCAGAACAAGCGGCTTTAGAAAAACAGAAATTATTAGACCAAGTGATCCCAACCTCTCTCTACAATAACCATCTCGCGCAAGATTGTTATATTTTGACAGATAAAACATTAGGTAATGAAAAACCACATAAACTTTATATTGCTCGTTTTAATGGTAAACCTGTCGCCGCCGCATTAGAATCAACGGCACCTGACGGTTATTCAGGGGCGATTGAATTATTGGTTGGTGCTGATTTTAGTGGCAAAGTACTCGGTGTTCGCGTGACAACACATAATGAAACACCAGGGCTAGGTGATAAAATAGAAACGCGTATTTCAGATTGGATTTACTCATTAAGTAACAAGTTTATTACCAGTGCTCATGACTCACATTGGGCGGTAAAAAAAGATGGTGGTGATTTTGACCAATTCACCGGAGCAACTATCACACCAAGAGCCGTCGTTAATGCATCAAAACGCACTGCATGGTTAATACAATCTTTACCTGAAAAATTAGATACCCTTTCAGCTTGTGAGGCGAATTAAAATGAGTATGATCAAAGAACTGTTTTCACAAGGATTATGGAAGAATAACTCTGCTTTAGTTCAATTATTAGGGCTGTGCCCATTACTGGCAGTGTCTTCTACCGCGACCAATGCTCTAGGCTTAGGTCTAGCCACAACATTAGTATTAGTTTGTACCAATGTGGCAGTGTCGAGTTTACGTCGTTGGGTTCCCTCTGAAATTCGTATTCCAATTTATGTTATGATTATCGCATCCGTTGTTAGTGCGGTACAATTGCTTATCAATGCCTATGCTTATGGTTTATACCAATCGTTAGGAATATTTATTCCTCTTATTGTCACTAACTGTATTGTGATTGGTCGTGCAGAGGCGTTTGCAGCTAAAAATGAAGTTTTCCCTTCAGCAATTGATGGCTTTGCTATGGGATTAGGTGCAACAGCGGCACTCTTTGTTTTAGGGGCAATGCGTGAAATATTAGGTAATGGCACTTTATTTGATGGTGCTGATTTATTATTAGGTGAATGGGCGCAAGTATTAAGGGTTGAGATAGTACATTTAGACTCACCTTTCTTACTGGCTATTTTACCACCCGGTGCCTTTATTGGTTTAGGTTTTATGCTGGCCATAAAATACCTGATTGATGAAAAACAGAAAAAACGCGTTCCATCCACGACCAAAACCTATGAAAAAGAACAAGGTTGTGGCAGTCATATTGTTAAAAACTAATTTGTGAGCATAATGAATCAAGCTAAACGTATAGAAATTTTAACTAGGTTGCGGGATAACAATCCGCATCCTACTACTGAGTTAAGATTTAACTCCCCGTTTGAATTATTGATCTCCGTGTTACTCTCTGCACAAGCCACCGATGTTAGTGTTAATAAGGCAACAGCAAAACTTTACCCTGTTGCCAATACACCTCAAGCAATGCTGGAATTAGGTGTTGAGGGGATCAAATCCTATATTAAGACCATTGGCCTATTTAATACAAAAGCTGAGAATGTGATTAAAACCTGCCAAATATTGGTAGATAAACATCATGGCCAAGTTCCTGAAAATAGAGAGGCTTTAGAGGCATTACCCGGTGTCGGTCGTAAAACAGCGAATGTCGTACTTAACACCGCTTTTGGTTGGCCGACCATTGCTGTTGATACACATATCTTTCGCGTGTGTAATCGCACTAAATTTGCACCGGGAAAAAATGTTAATGAAGTGGAACAAAAACTGCTAAAAGTGGTACCGGCAGAATTTAAAGTCGATTGCCACCATTGGCTTATCCTGCATGGTCGTTATACCTGTATTGCCAGAAAACCACGGTGTGGCTCTTGTATTATTGAAGATCTCTGTGAGTATACCGAAAAAACAGATCCACAATAACATTGTGCAAATTTCTCTGTTTTTCTGATGCATATTACTTGCGTCATTACACACAATCGAATAAAACTATTGCCCACTTTTATTATTAAAATTGCCGACTTTCCGGAAAAATATGTTTCAAGACAATCCGCTGCTTGCTCAGCTAAAACAGCAACTCCATGCCCAAACACCGCGCGTGGAAGGCCTTGTAAAAGGGACAGATAAAGGCTTTGGCTTCCTTGAAGTTGATGGTCAGAAAAGCTATTTTATCCCTCCTCCTCAAATGAAAAAAGTGATGCACGGTGATCGCATTATTGCTGCCGTACATACTAATAATGATAAAGAGTCCGCTGAGCCTGAAGAGCTGGTAGAACCCTTTTTGACTCGCTTTGTCGGCCGTGTTCAGAAAAAAGAAGGTGATAATCGTCTATGGATTATTCCTGATCACCCTCTACTCAAAGATGCCATTCCTTGTCGTCCTATAAAAAGCTTAACGCATCCATTTGCCGATCAAGATTGGGCAGTGGCGGAAATGCGCCGACACCCTCTTAAAGGTGATAAACATTTCCAAGCTGAATTAACTGATTTTATTACCGATAAAGATGACCATTTTGCACCTTGGTGGGTGACATTAATGCGTCATCAATTAGAGCGAAATGCACCTGAAGTAGACAGTGAAACATTAACCTTACATGATGATCTACCACGTGAAGATTTAACCGCGCTCTCCTTTGTGACCATCGATAGTGCTTCAACCGAAGATATGGACGATGCGTTATATATTCGTAAAGAAGAAAATGGCCAACTTTCACTGTATATCGCTATTGCCGATCCAACGGCTTATATTCAGCCTAATAGTGAATTAGATACCATTGCAGCACAACGAGCGCTAACAAACTATCTACCGGGCTTTAATATCCCGATGTTACCTCGTGAGCTATCAGATAATCTCTGCTCATTGCGCCCTAATGAAAAACGCCCTGCGTTAGTCTGCCAAGTGGGTATCATGGAGGATGGTGCATTAACCGATGAGATCCACTTCTACTCAGCATGGGTAGAATCAAAAGCAAAACTGGTTTATGACAATATTTCTGATTGGCTAGAAGGTGAAGAAACACAGTGGGCACCTGAAAATGAGATTGTTCATGAACAAGTCATGCTATTAAAAGAGATGAGCGAGAAACGTCATGTATGGCGTGAACAACATGCTCTCGTCTTTAAAGAGCGTCCTGACTATCGCTTTATTCTTGATGACAGTGGCAACGTATTAGATATCGTGGCGGAAAAACGTCGTACTGCCAACCGTATCGTGGAAGAAGCGATGATCACCGCCAATATTTGTGCGGCAAAGGTACTTAGTCGCAATCTCGGTTTTGGTATTTATAACGTTCATACTGGTTTTGATCCGCTCTATATTGATCAAGTCTCACAAACCTTAAAAGAGCACGGTATTGAAACCAACGCAGATGAGTTATTAACCCTTGAAGGTTTCTGTCGCTTACGTCGTGAACTGGATAATCAGCCAAACCAATTCCTTGATAGCCGTATTCGTCGTTTCCAAAACTTCGCTGAAATAAAAACAGAGCCAGGCCCTCATTTTGGTTTAGGCCTTGAAGCTTATGCGACATGGACATCACCGATCCGTAAATACAGTGATATTTTAAATCACCGTTTATTAAAAGCGATTATCAGCAAAAGTGTGGCAGAAAAACCGCAAGATGAAGATTGTGTTCGTATTGCCGAACGTCGTCGTGCTAACCGTATGGCCGAGCGCGATGTCGGTGATTGGTTATATGCGCGCTTCTTAAAACCTTTTGCTGGCACTGAGAGTACCTTTAATGCCGAAATTATTGATATTACTCGTGGTGGTATTCGGGTACGTTTAGTTGAAAATGGGGCTATTGCCTTTATTCCTGCACCATTTTTACATGCGGTACGTGACGAAATTCAATGCAGTCAAGAAACTGGCTCTGTCATTATTAAAGGCGAAACAGCCTATAAGCTCAATGACATTATTCCGGTACGTATTGAAGATGTGAAACTAGAAACGCGTAATATTGTTGCTCGTCCGATTTAACAGCTATTTAGCGTAATAGATATTATCAAGCTGATAACCTTACTCAGGTTATCAGCTTTTTTATTTATTGCATTTTGCGACTCTACAGATATATAAAGTGACGCTGTCACTATTGATGCTAGTTTGCTAATAATAAAAATGCGCCGACCTTCAACAAGATAAGCGCACTATATGTAGAATACTAGGCTTCAATCGATGATTGGGGTTGTGATAAAGAACTACCTTAGCCTCCGGCCAATTTCACTTTCATCCCTTTCGCTTCTAATAAAGATTTAATTAAATCCCGTTTATCACCTTGGATTTCAATTAATCCCTCTTTAACACTGCCACCACAACCACATTTCTTTTTTAATTCAGCCGCTAATTTAGCCAGAGCTGCATCATCCAAATCAATACCGGAGATAACACAAACACCCTTACCTTTACGGCCACTGGTTTGACGTTGGATACGCACAATACCATCACCGGCGGGGCGTGTAGGTTTCTGCTCTTCTTCTTTAATCCGACCAATATCAGTAGAATAAACCAGCCGAGAATTATTATCCATGTTGCACAACACCTTGTATAGAACGATTAATTTGCTGTAAAGTTTCCAGTGGATTTTCACTGCGTGTAATAGGTCTGCCGATCACCATATAATCCACCCCAGCCACTATCGCTTGCTCTGGCGTCATAACTCGACGCTGATCACCCACTTCGCTCCCCGCGGGTCGAATTCCGGGAGTGACCAATAAAAAGTCATCACCACACACTTGTTTAAAACGAGTGGCTTCATGGGCCGAACATACCACACCATCAAGACCACAGGCTTTAGCCAGTAATGCTAAGCGTTCGGCTTGTTCTGCTGGAGTTAGGTTAATGCCCAATTCAGTGAGATCGGATTGATCCATACTGGTCAACACAGTGACAGCGGTTAATAGCGGTGCCTCTTTGCCAAATGAGCTTAAGCTCTCCTTTGCCGCACGCATCATACGACTACCACCACTCGCATGCACATTTACCATCCATACCCCTAAATCGGCAGCTGCGGCAACTGCTCTCGCCACCGTATTGGGTATATCATGAAATTTTAAATCTAAGAAAATATCAAACCCTTGCTGTTGCAATTGCGTTACAAATTGCGGTCCAAAGCGAGTAAACATCTCTTTACCAATTTTAAGGCGACAAGATGAAGGGTCGATACGTTGTGCAAAATCGAGTGCACTTTTTTGGTCTTCATAGTCTAGTGCCACAATAACGGGCGCGCAGGTAGAGCTGGGCGATTTTTTATCACAATCAAATGACATTTTAAGGCCTTTATTTATCAAGAGACTATTAAAAGTGACATCGTCACTGACCATCTAAGCCACGTATCGGCTTAACGGTATCCCAAGAGCGACAGGATGGACAATGCCAATATAATGCATGGGAGGTAAAACCACATTTATGGCAACGGTAATCAGGTTTTGTGCGGATCTGCTCACCGACCATATAACGTAATAAGATCAGACTCTCTTTTGCGCGTCCTTCTTCTGCTTCAGCTAAATGATAGCGCATTAAACGATAGAAAAGTCGCATGGTAGGATGACGTTCTAGTTGGCGATTAATATATAACTGTGCAGCTTCAATGCCCTCTTTCTCTTCAATAATATCGGCAAGATAAAGCTCTGCAATAGCACCACAATTACTCTCGACACATTGACGTAGATAGGCTTCCCAACGTGCGGGATCACCTTGAGATTGGAAGCATTCAAAAAGCATTGGCAAGGTCTCACTGACCATCTCTTTATCTTGCTCAATCACTTTCATTAATACATCAATGGCTTTATTTTTTTCATCGCGCGCGATATAGATACGACCATACATAATGGAAACACGGGCACAAAGTGGATCCATTTGCCCGGCTTTTTGTAGAAAACTTAGCGCATTATCAAGATTATCACTGCTCATTTCTTGCAATGCGAGTTCACAATAGAAATGAGCAATTTGCTCTTTAAGTTCATGTTGACCCAGTTTTACCAATTTCTCTGCGGTTTCTATCGCCTTACCCCAGTCACTGGTAAGTTGATAAATGGCTAGGAGGGATTGTAATGCACTTTGACGAAAATCCTGCTCATCAATCAGCTGTAAAAACATATGTTCAGCGCGATCATAAACCCCTGCTGCGACATAATCACGGCCAAGTTGCTGAATAGCGAGAAGACGTTGTTCAAAAGAGAGTGCCGCGCTCTCCATTAACGATTGGTGAATACGAATCGCACGTTCAACTTCACCACGAGAGCGAAATAGATTACCTAAAGTAAGATGTGCTTCAAAGGCTGAGCTATCCTCTTTAAGCATTTCAAGGAACAGATCAACCGCTTTGTCTTGTTGATCAGAAAGTAAAAAGTTAACCCCTGCCACATATTCACGTGACAGGCGATCGGCATTTTGCTGTTTATCCTGTTGCGCACCACGACGCCCCATATACCAGCCATAAGCCGCAGCGACCGGTAATAACAGAAACAGCAACTCAAGCATCTATTCTCGTCCTTATTTTACAGTAGAAACGGCTGTAGAACGATTTTCTTGGCTTTCTTGTTTGGTTTGCTCACTTTCAAGGCGCTTAATTTTACGCTTTGCTCTTACTAATGATAAACGTACTCGCAAGTAAAAAACGCCACTGACGATCCAGCCCAGTACAAAACCAACACCAAACAGCGTGGCTAATAAAGTAGAGATACGATATTCACCTTGAGCAATAAGATAATTGAAGGTGATCACCTGATCATTATTTGAACCTAACGTCATGGCTATTACGACAATAGCTAGCACCAGAACAACCAAAATAAAAAGTAGAACTTTCTTCACATTATTTCCTTTTTATTCTCTTTTCTTTGGATAAGGGATAAAGGTAGCATTTTCACCACTCACAAAGAAAGTCATTTCTTAGAATCATCTGATTTTCGTATATTTTTTCACATAAATAGTGAAAAATAAATTCGCTATCTCAAAAAGAAAAACGATTATCAAGGTTTTAACAACAATCGTCGTTCAATCATCCAAAATGCACACCACACCAACACAGCACTAATCAGAATACCGACAATCACATCAGATGCCCAGTGCATACCTAATATTATTCGTCCGACAGTCACATCAATACCCCATAATATCCCTAAGCTGGCTAAAAAATAGTGGCGTCGTAACATACACAGCACAAACACAAATAAAGCCAGTGTTGTAGAGAATAAGCTGTGTCCAGAAGGAAAGGCATAACCGGTTTCTGCTCGCCAATGGCTTAATTGCCATTGAGGGATCAGCGACGAATGAGATAATCCATTATGCAACAGTTGCTCACGCTCAGGACGAGACACTTGGTAAAAATGTTCTGGTGATATTGATAGTTGGTTACTGACCCAAACCACATAAGGTCGTGGCTCTTTAACGCTATTTTTTACAACCACTTTGATCAACTGCCCCAACATCAAAGTCGCGACCATAATAATTGCCAACTGAATAAATGCTTTTTTAGGTAGTTTAAGAATAAAAAAGAGCAAAACAAGGCAAAGTAATATAGTTAAAGCTCCCCAAGGTTTAGCCGCACTATTGGCTATCCATAAAGTGCTTTCGCCTCCCAGAGGATGTGCTGATGGTTGCCATTGCCATCCCAGAATAAGCACCACAATAGGTACAATCAAAAGCAATCCACTTCCTAAAAGCATCAATACTGATATTTGCTTATTCAATCTATTTGTCCTTATCTATTCTGTATGCACTGTTTTTATTTACTGATGATTAACTGATATAAATGATTAGTATAAACAATACCAGTTTAGCAATAAATAATTATGCAAGTAGGCTTAAAATCTGATAATTTGTTTAGGTGTGATTTATTAAGTGTGTGTTATCAAATTCCCTGCCGATTTAGACAAGGAACCATTTCAGTGTTTTATTTCTCTTTGTCCTCGTTATAAAGTGTATAATCTTGAACGAGAGTATCACCTGAAATTATGAGTCAAAAATAATGAAATTAAGACGTATCGCAGAAGCAAAACTCCCTACTCCTTTTGGTGAGTTTTTAATGGTGGGTTTTGAAGAAATTGCCACAGGAAAAGATCATGTTGCCCTCGTTTTTGGTGACATTTCTGGCACAAAACCCGTTTTATCCCGTATTCATTCTGAATGTTTAACTGGCGATGCACTATTTAGCCTGCGTTGTGATTGTGGTTTTCAGCTAGAAGCTGCCCTTTCACAAATTAGCAAAGAAGGCCGTGGTGTATTACTTTATCATCGCCAAGAAGGTCGCAATATTGGTTTACTTAATAAAATCCGCGCTTATGCATTACAAGACCAAGGATTAGATACTGTCGAAGCTAATCTAAAGTTAGGATTTAAAGCCGATGAGCGCGACTTCACCCTTTGCGCTGATATGTATAATCTATTAGGCATACATGAAGTACGATTATTAACCAATAATCCAAAGAAAATCGAAATAATGAAAGAAGCTGGGATCAACGTGGTAGAGCGTGTTCCATTAATCGTAGGACGTAATCCAAGTAATGCTCATTATCTTGATACTAAAGCGGATAAAATGGGACATATGTTATTTAAAAAAGCGCAATAACATAAATATCGGATAGATTATCAGCGTTATTATTCAATCCGGGTGATTTAGCCCGGATTTTATTTTCCTGCACTTACCCCTATCAAGCTACTGACTATTTTCAAGATGATTTTTTTATCCTTTAATTATTAAATTATATCATGTGAAATTTTATCATATGGCAAGCTGTTGACTCTTTAACTGGCTTTAAGCTATTTATAACTAAATAATTTTTAATAGGAATAGCATAATGCCATTACATCTTTCTGGTAGGATTTTTGCGTCTCTTTTATTAGCTGGGACACTATTAACAGGTTGCGATAACAATGATAACAACCGTTATGCAATTAAAGTGGGGGTGATTAATGGTGCAGAGCAAGATGTGGCAGAAGTCGCTAAAAAAGTGGCTAAAGAAAAATATGGTTTAGAGGTTGAGCTGGTGGGTTTTAGTGGCTCATTGTTACCTAACGATCCCACTGCAAACAAAGAATTAGATGCCAATGTGTTCCAACATCGCCCTTTCCTTGAGCAAGATAATCGTTCTCGTGGTTATAACCTCGTCGCGGTAGGCAATACCTTTGTTTTTCCTATGGCGGGTTATTCAACCAAAATTAAACATCCTCAAGAATTAAAACCCGGTGATACAATAGCACTGCCCAATGATCCAACCAACTTGGGGCGCGCATTATTATTGCTACAAAAAGAGAAACTGATCACCTTAAACCCTGACAGTGGCCTATTACCCACAACACTCGATATTATTGATAATCCACTTAAATTAAATATTATGCAATTAGAAGGTGCGCAACTACCACGAGTATTAAACGATCCCCAAGTAACGGTTGCGATAATTAGCACAACTTATATCCAACAAATTAATTTATCACCAACCAAAGACAGTATTTTTATTGAAGATAAAAGTTCACCTTATACTAATATTATTGTTACAAGAGAAGATAATAAAGAAGCAGAGAATGTACGCGATTTTATTAAAGCCTACCAGTCACCCGAAGTGGCAACAGCCGCTGAGACTATTTTTAAAGGTGGTGCTATTCAAGGGTGGTAAACACGACTTATAATTTATCAGGTCACTTATAATAAGTGACCTATTTATTAATAGTTATGACCCAAAATAAAACTTTAATTTATTATTTTCATCTGCTTTAATTGATACTTGAAGATCATTACCATATTGATCATATATAATACAATTCATTTCTTCATCTTTCCTACTGGATGTAAACGCTTTTCCATATTCTATACTATAGCTCCAGAAACATACCCCATCCTCATCATTTGCTGATGTGACCGGAATTAAAGTATCTGGTTTAAAATGGAATTCCTTAGTGTAATAATGAGGCTTTAATGGAATTTTTTTAATATATTTATCAGTCGATGTGCTAATAATCTGATAATGACCTTTTTGAAAATAATGAAAAGATTTATTTTCTTCATACTCTACACTCTTAGTTATCGTTCTATTATTACCGTTAAACCTTAGATAATATTTCGTCAAGACATCACCTGATGTTTCTACATCTTTTTCTATTCTAGGATTTACCAGCGGTTCTATGTCTACATCTGCTTCTGTAAATATTTTTTTTGGTGCAACGTCCAGAATGATAAAATTTAAATAATCACTGTAATTATTTTTAAAGGCTGTAGTATACTCTTTTCCTTTAATGTGAGTCTGTGCACAAATTCTAAAGGTATCTATCACTTTATTAACAGAAAGATAAATAACACAAGTAGATGCATCAGGGGAGTTCAATGTTGCTTCTTCACTGCTTGGAAATACAAATCCATTTTCTTTATCAGATAAAGAAATATCATTGCGGTCAATAGGAAGATTTTTTTCATTTACAATATGTGTATTTCTATAAATATCTTCTTTGGCTATTTTTATGATACGACCATTTTTATCTAAAGCCTCTATATAAATAGTAATAGGTACCTGATGTCTACCATTAACATATGCAGTCGCTGTACTGTTATATCTATTAATATAAATATAAAATGCTCTTAGTTCATCAATATCATCCCAAGAGCCAAATTGGCTCTTAATAACCTCACCTTTCGATACAATTGTATTTCCCTCAACAGTCGCATAACCAGTCACCCAACCATTTTTTTCAACTATTGCATCACCACGAACAATAGCATATTCTGATACTTTAGCATTATCTTTAATAACAGCATTATCATATATTACAGCATCGTCAGATATTCTCGCATTATCTTTAATAACTGCATTATCATATATTACAACATCATCAGATATTGTCACATTATCTTCCACTAGCACATTACCATAAATCTCTGCATTGTCTTTTACTTTACTATTTCCCTTAACTATTGCATTACCGTAGATCTTCACATTATTTCTTATAATTGCATTATCTGTAACTTTAGCATTACCAAATACCATTACATTATCAAAAATAAAACAATTATCATCTCTACTTAAATTACTTTCATTTTCTATCCATCCTCCTGGACTATCTGTATACACTCTTCTAATTCTATATAAAGTAACACCATTATATTCTTTTGTTTCACTCGTTATTTTATATTTCTTCATAAACACCTCCATAATAACACCCTGTTAATATTGTTATATTAACTTGATACTCATTAAAAATACGTTTAGCATTTAATGGTTAGTTTATAGTATTAGATGAAATCATTTGTCGATATTATGAAATATAAAAATATTCTATTATAAAAAAGAAAGCGAAGAATTAATTCATCATTCTTCGCCAACTAATTAATACTTACTAAATTATTTTACAACATATTACGAATAACATAATGCAAGATCCCGCCATGTTCAAAATAAGCCAGCTCAGTTTGCGTATCAATACGACAACGAGCCATAATAGTTTCTTGGCGACCATCTGCAAAAGTAATATTGACAGCGACATCTTGACCCGGTGTTAGCGAATTAAGCCCCGTTATCTCAATTTTTTCATCACCTTTGAGCCCTAAAGTCTGGCGTGATACACCGTTAGGAAATTCTAAAGGTAATACTCCCATACCAATCAAATTAGAGCGGTGAATACGTTCGAACGATCCGGCTATCACCACTCGCACACCTAATAATCGTGTACCTTTGGCGGCCCAGTCACGGCTAGAGCCTGATCCATATTCATTACCGGCAATAATGGCTAAAGGCGTATTTTCTTGCTGATAACGCATCGCCGCATCATAAATGGCTAACGTTTCTCCCGTTGGAATATGTTTTGTAAAGCCCCCTTCGATCCCCGGCACCATTTCATTACGAATACGAATATTTGCAAAAGTTCCTCGCATCATGACTTCGTGATTACCACGTCTTGAACCGTAAGAGTTAAAGTCTTTTGGTTCAACACCATGCTCTCGAAGATAACGCCCAGCAGGGCTATCAGCTTTAATATTCCCTGCAGGTGAAATATGATCGGTGGTCACCGAGTCACCTAATATAGCTAAAATACTGGCTTGGTGAATATCTTTAATCGCCTCAGGTGTTTTTGTCATACCTTCAAAAAAAGGAGGATGGCGAATATAGGTAGAATCAGGTTGCCAAGCATACACCGGGGTATCTTGTATTTTTAGTGATTGCCAAGTTTCATCACCATCAAATACCGCAGAATACTCTTTATGGAACATCTGCGTTTTTACTTTTTCCACCGCATCGGCAATGGCTTTACTGTCAGGCCAAATATCTTTCAAATAGACTGGATTGCCCTGCTTATCTTCACCTAATGGCTCTTTGGTCAAATCAATATTCATATTACCAGATAGCGCATAAGCCACGACTAAAGGAGGAGAAGCAAGCCAGTTGGTTTTCACTAAAGGATGGATACGACCTTCAAAGTTACGATTACCCGATAATACAGCGGCTATAGTTAAATCATTATCTTTAATCGCCTCTTCAATCGGGGCTAATAAAGGCCCTGAGTTACCAATACATGTGGTACAACCATAACCAACCAAATTAAAACCAAGTTTATCTAAATAAGGTGTTAATCCTGCCAGTGCTAAGTAGTCAGTCACCACTTTAGAGCCGGGGGCTAATGACGATTTGACCCATGGCTTACGCTGTAGGCCTTTTTCTACCGCATTTTTAGCCAGTAGACCTGCGGCCATTAAAACATTAGGGTTAGAGGTATTGGTACATGAGGTGATCGCTGCAATCACTACCGCACCATCCGTTAAGGTAAAAGGAGGCTGATTATCAATAGTGACCTGAGGATATTGAGCAAGAGGTTTTTTATTTGTTTCAAGCTCTACAGCAGCTTTAAATGCTTTTGGTACATTCAGCAAGTTAACTCTATCTTGTGGACGTTTAGGGCCAGCAAGACTTGCTTCCACAGTACCCATATCTAACGATAAGGTTGAGGTGAAAATAGGTTCATCACCGGCATGACGCCATAAGCCTTGCTCTTTACTATAGGCTTCAACTAATGCAATTTCTTGCTCTTCACGCCCGGTAAGACGTAAATAATCTAGTGTAATTTCGTCAATAGGAAAGAAGCCACAGGTTGCACCATATTCAGGTGACATATTGGCAATCGTCGCTCGGTCAGCAAGAGGCAAAGAAGCTAGTCCATCACCATAAAACTCAACAAATTTCCCTACCACACCATGTTGACGTAACATTTGCGTTACGGTTAATACTAGGTCAGTCGCTGTGATCCCCTCACGTAGTTTACCCGTTAACTTAAAACCTACCACATCAGGGATCAGCATTGAGATCGGTTGGCCTAACATCGCAGCTTCCGCCTCAATGCCACCAACGCCCCAACCCAATACACCCAGACCATTGATCATAGTAGTATGTGAATCGGTTCCAACCAAAGTATCAGGGTAAGCAATATGTCGACCATTTTGTTGTTCAGACCATATCGCTTTACCTAAATATTCTAAGTTAACCTGATGGCAAATGCCCGTTCCAGGAGGTACTACACGAAAACGTTCAAACGACTGTTGCCCCCAACGTAAAAAGAGATAACGCTCATAGTTACGCTGCATTTCAATTTCAACGTTTTTCTCAAAAGCATCATCACTGGCATATTTATCAACCATCACCGAATGGTCGATAACCAAGTCAACAGGAGAAAGTGGATTAACTTTTTCTACATTTCCCCCCAAAGATTTTACGGCTTCACGCATAGCGGCTAAATCAACAACGGCAGGTACACCCGTAAAATCTTGCATTAATACTCTTGCTGGGCGATAGGCAATTTCACGGGAGGCGTGGGCATTTTTTTGCCAATCTACCAATGCCTTAATATCATCTTCAACAACCGTATCATCATCAAGATAGCGGACTAAATTTTCTAGCAGAACCTTTAACGATTTAGGGAGACGAGTGATATCCCCTAATTGACGAGCAACTTCAGAAAGACGGTAATACTCATATTGATGAGTACCTACAGAGAGCGTAGAAAGACTCTCCTTTTTCAGACGTAACGACATAGCTCCTCTCCTTCTTATTTTTATGCTGACAGCAATCACAAACTATCAAAATAGGTAAGGTTATCTATTAACCATATCATAGAAAGAGAAATTTCGCTTACGGACCACACGATTTGTTAATATGATGTTATTGAGATTATATTACTAACAAAACTTAATCTCTTTCTTTTAACTTAATTAGGATTTAATGGGGGTATTATTGCAAATAAAGGATAATGTATATGAACAATCAACAAGCCGAACAACTAAAAAAGATTATGATGGCTGATAGTTATTTTGCACAACCTATTACGCCCCCTTTTCCACAGCCTTTAGCAATAAAATCATTACAACAGACACTTAATATCAAAGATACAGAAGGACTTGTTCAATTTATTATCGCTTCACCTAAACGTTTTAACGAATCAGAAAAAATGATCATGACACAGCTGAAAGATATACAAATTGCCTTAATCTCTATTATGTCGAATCATCTTTCAGTATTAAAAAAAGAAGATAGTGAAGCTTATTATCAACCAGAGCATTGGCTAGAAACCCTTAATCATTTGCCTTTGCTTAGCCGTAATAAAGTTGAAAGCAAACGACTTGATAAGCAAACATTTGATTTTTCAATTGCTCAAGCCTTTGTGCAACTGTTATTAGGTGCAGCCATTAATGCAGCTTCACCGTCATTAGCCGAGTTTATCGATTTTTTACGCAATCAGGGACAACAAATTGAACTAGGAATACGCCAATCCTTTGATAGCTATAAAACGATAACTATTGCAGGTGTGACGGAAATCCTTAATCATAATAATCAGCTTATTTTTGTACCTAAATTAAAAATAATGAGTCTACGTTTCTCACATCGAACAGCCAAAATGTTATTAGCCAGTTGTTCGGGGCGAAAATTTACGATTTCAGTAGAATACACAACAATCACCTCAATTTTTGATATTGGTGCACTTAATGATCCGCTGATTAATCGACAATTTTATGCTTTTTTAAATAAGTTTCGTCAGTTGAGTATTACTCAATCTGATTCATTTTTTAGTGGGGACTTTTTATTGCAATAGCATTAATGTTATAAGTTACATAATGGTAAAGGGCGGGATAATATACCCGCCTTTGCGTATTAAACTAAAGGTAACTCGATATCTTTAAATAACTCTTCAATTTCTTCATTGGTGCGTAAAGCTGTCGCTTGTTCCACCAAATTACGTGTTAGATGTGGGGCAAAACGCCACATAAAGTCATACATATAACCGCGTAAAAAACCACTACGTCGAAATGCAATTTTTGTGGTGCTATAACTAAATTTATCACGCATATCAATAGCGACTAAATCGCTATCAAGCATCGGATCAAATGCCATACTCGCAATCACACCAATACCTAAGTGTAGCCTGACATAAGTTTTTATTACATCCACATCCGTTGCAGTAAAAACAATTTTAGGCTTTAAACCCACTTTACCAAAGGCTTCGTCAAGATCAGAGCGCCCAGTAAAACCATGGGTATAAGTAACGATATCGTAAGTTGCAAGCTCTTGTAAGGTAACTTCACGCTTTTGCGCCAATGGGTGATCTTTAGTTACCACCACAATACGATTCCAACGATAACAAGGTAACATCACTAAATCGTTATACAGATGTAGTGATTCTGTCGCTATAGCAAAATCACTTTTACCACGGCAAACATCTTCTGCAATTTGTGTCGGTGAACCCTGATTCATATGTAATGACACTTCGGGATAACGTTCTATAAAACCTTTAATCACTGGGGGTAAAACATAACGCGCTTGTGTATGAGTGGTGGCAATAGAAAGCGAACCGCGATCAGGATAAGTGTGTTCCCCTGCAGCCGAACGGATAGCTTCTGTTTTGGATAATATCTCACGAGATAATCTGACAATTTCTTCCCCCGCTGGCGTCACATGTGTTAAGTGCTTACCACTGCGAGAGAATATTTGTATACCCAACTCATCTTCTAGCATACGAATTTGTTTACTGATCCCCGGCTGAGAGGTATATAAACGCTCTGCTGTCGTTGAGACGTTTAAATCGTTATTCACCACTTCAACGATATAACGCAACTGTTGTAATTTCATAGAAGCACGATCCCTTTACAAAAGACTTATTATTCTGTTATTCCGCTCATATTCATATAACTAAAAAGAATAATAAATAAGCAATATATAACCACTATATCACTTATTTCATTTCGGTCTAACGTAATTAATAAGGTTATTTAGGTTTTATTATATCGAATAGTTATAAGCTATAAAAATCGGTAGAAATCTTGCTGTCTCTGGATGGTCTTGATTGTATTGTGATAATAACAATTTACTGATTCGATTTGCTGTTAAAACCACTGTACTATTGCCTAGTAAGCGTTGGAAAGTACAGTAAACGGTCAGGAGCAACAGAATCATATTTAACGTAATGTACATACATAGAAGATGATCACCATCGAAGGTTAGCTCATATCAAATAAATCTATAAGATTGCATAGTTAAATTAAATAGTTGAACTAGATAGTAACCTATTGATTAATCAATATATCGAACAAAAGAAGTAAACGCTTTTTCATCACTATTCTCGATTATTTCATTAAAACCAATCATTTTACTATAAGTCGAACCACTCAGTGTTTTAATATTACCGTTAGGGAAAATAGCTTTTTTATCATTTGAGATGATAGTCGTGGTTAATTTAGGTTCAACTTTATAATTAAAATAGATTTCTCCATTTGATTTATTAGATAGTTTTTTCTCACCTTCCGTGCTCGATGATGAATAATAGATCGATTGCTCATTCTTGTCTTCTAACATTACAGGAGCTAATGTAGCAAACAGTTCTATTTTTGAATGCTTATTATCGGTAATTGGAATAACCTTACTAAAAACCATATAACTTTTATAAATAGTAGAGACTGGGGCTATATCTATTTCTACTAGCTTCCAATTACACCATCCCCCTCCATCAATAGGCACGATATAGGTTGCGGTTTTATTATCCTCTGCTATTTTACGCTCTGCTTCCACTTGTTGCGTTAAAGAGGAATAAGTGACTTTAGTATAAGAAGCATTAAAATGAGAACGTTCACACTTATTTGACGTATAAGTACCAATAACTTCCACTGCTGTTTCAGGGGAAATAGTTGAATAAACCGTGATTTTTTTGCCATCATTATTCATATTGACGGGGAATTTATTATCAAGATATATATTGATAAGCCCACTACAACCACCTAACAATAGATAAGGAATAAGAACAAATAATTTAATCATTGTCATTAGCATAGTTAATCCCCATTCAACTCCGTTCACCTGCTTAAAATCGCAATCGCATATCCCTTCTTACACTTTAGACAGAAAAAACTACTTACTCCCCCAAACAGATTAATCAATCAATATATCGAACAAAAGAAGCAAACGCCTTTTCATCACTATTCTCGATTATTTCATTAAAACCAATCATTTTACTATAAGTCGAACCGCTCAGTGTTTTAATATTACCGTTAGGAAAAATAGTTTTTTTATCATTTAAGATGATAGTCGTGGTTAATTTAGGTTCAACTTTATAATTAAAATAGATTTCTCCATTTGATTTATTAGATAGTTTTTTCTCACCTTCCGTGCTCGATGATGAATAATAGATCGATTGCTCATTCTTGTCTTCTAACATTACAGGAGCTAATGTAGCAAACAGTTCTATTTTTGAATGCTTATTATCGGTAATTGGAATAACCTTACTAAAAACCATATAACTTTTATAAATAGTAGAGACTGGGGCTATATCTATTTCTACTAGCTTCCAATTACACCATCCCCCTCCATCAATAGGCACGATATAGGTTGCGGTTTTATTATCCTCTGCTATTTTACGCTCTGCTTCCACTTGTTGCGTTAAAGAGGAATAAGTGACTTTAGTATAAGAAGCATTAAAATGAGAACGTTCACACTTATTTGACGTATAAGTACCAATAACTTCCACTGCTGTTTCAGGTGAAATAGTTGAATAAACCGTGATTTTTTTGCCATCATTATTCATATTGACGGGAAATTTATTATCAAGATATATATTGATAAGCCCACTACAACCACCTAACAATAGATAAGGGATAAGAACAAATAATTTAATCATTGTCATTAGCATATTTGAACCTTTTCATCGCCGTTATGCCTTCTGGCATCAATAATGTGGGTAATATATTACTGACAGGATCTGCCGTGATGTTACCTTGTGTTTTCCCTTCAATGGAAATATAGCAAGGTGTTGGCATAACAATATCCTTTTATCAAAAATAACAAATTAAACTAAACGATTACACTAAAAACACTTCGTCCGTTATATCCGCTATCTTAGCCAGTGCGTACAATAAGACTTGAATAAAGGATAATAAAAGCTTATTAATAAACTGTAAACAGCTCCCATATTTAGTATCTCTCTAGCATAAGTCACTTTGCGTAAAATAATTGAAATATCACTATATCATGCTACATAAATAATCATAAAAAGTGTTTGTCAATATAAAATATGAGCAATAAACAAACAAATTACTCATAACCCAATAAATACTGGGTACAGTAAAATATATTTTGTTTCCAATATGGAAAGCTCAAAAAATAGTTCATAATACATTGATTTTTAACAGTTAAAAATTAATCACATTCAATTTCATTACCTTGCCACTTTAAATAACTCAATTTTATCAATATATTTAGCTAATAAGATTGGTTTAATTAAAATATAATTCTAAATAAGCCATTTATTTTATTTAGCTTATATAATATGTCTATTTTTTAATCTTCTTTTGGGCTTTTTATATTCATTTTATGAATAATGATAAAATTCGGATTGCATAAATAAGGAGAAATGAAATAAATAAAGATTCATATTATGTTAGATATATTATTTTTTATAAATAATTAATCAAATAAGTAATAGTAGAAAATGACGGGGAAAATAGAAAAAGAAAAAATGATATAGTTAACACCAAAAAAACACATAAGAAAAACCGCTTAAAGCAGTCGTTTTTTAATCAACATTAAATGTGATTTCATCACATTGCGATGGGATAAAACTATGCACTATTTTAGTGAGTATAACCATTAACCCAAAAGCCATCATCAGATAGCTTTTGGATTATAAATAAATGAATTATTTAATCACACCACATGCCATTCTAGCACCACCACCGCCAAGCGCTTCTGGGTTATCTGAGTAGTTATCTCCCCCAACGTGAACCATTAAGGCTTTATCTTTAATTTGATCAAGCTTAGTCAATCTAGGAGCAAGAACGGCATAATCAGCGTCACCTTTACTATTGGCAACCAAACCAGGTAGATCACCTAAATGCCCTTCTTTGTTATAAGGCCCTAAGTGAACACCTTTATTTTCAGGATCAAGATGACCACCCGCTTTTAATGCTGGAACAAGTTTTCCATCTTTCATATCTGGCTCACAAGAGCCATTAGCATGGATATGAAAACCATGAACACCCGGTGTTAACCCAGTAAGTTTTGGCGTAAATAATAGCCCATAATCGGTTTCGGTAATAGTGACAACACCAATATCATCACCCGCCCCTGTAGGTAAGGCTTCTTTTAACGTAACATCTAAGCTCGCCGCACTGGCAACCGATGTAAAGAGTAGTCCAGAGAGTAACAAAGGTATCAGTTTCATAGTATCTTCCTCTTATTATTTATGCTCAGCATAAAGTCGTCGATAACAACAAATAGAGACTCACCATTAATACTGTTTCAATGTACGTTAATTAGCATATCGTCTTAATGCAAAAAAAGCGACTTATGTCAGTAAGTCGCTTTTTTATCTTAAAATATCAATAACTATCGATATTATTTACTTTTTTCAACCCATTTGCCATCAATATAAAAGGCTGACCAACCTGTTGCTTTCCCCTCTTTTTCAGAAGAGACATATTGCTGTTTAGTTTTACGACTAAAACGTACTATGGTTGGATTCCCTTCAGGATCGGTTACAGGTGCTTGTGCTAAGTAGCGCATTTTTTCCGATAATCTATCTTTAAAACGTACTAACTCAGCCACTTTCGGTGCACGGGTTTCCCTTGATTTAGGGAACGTATTGGCCGCAAGGAAAATACCCGCCGCGCCATCACGTAACACAAAGTAAGCATCCGATTTTTCACAAGGCAACTCAGGTAGTGGAACCGGATCTTCTTTTGGTGGTGCAATTTCACCACTCTTTAAGATCTTACGTGTATTTTTACACTCTTCATTGGTGCAACCCATGTACTTGCCAAAACGCCCCATTTTTAGATGCATTTCAGCGCCACATTTATCACACTCAATCACTGGGCCTTCATAACCTTTTAAGCGGAATTCACCTTCTTCAACTTCATAACCATCACATGCAGGATTATTACCACAAACATGTAATTTACGATGAGTATCAATAAGATAACTGTCCATTGCCGTACCGCATTTCGGACAACGACGACGGGCACGTAATGCATTAGTTTCCGCATCATCTCCTTCCAAGATATTAAGTAATTCATCTTCAGGAATAAGATTTATCGTTTGTTTACAACGCTCTTTTGGTGGTAAAGCATAGCCCGAGCACCCTAAGAATACCCCTGTCGTCGCTGTTCTAATTCCCATATGACGAGAACAAGTAGGACATTCAATAGAAGTAATAACCATAGGGTTAGGTCGCATTCCTCCTTCTTCTGGATCTTTTTCAGCGACTTCTAGTTGCTGACTAAAATCTGTGAAGAATGCATCTAATACCGCTTTCCAGTTTTCTTGGTTGTTGGCAACATGGTCGAGATGATCTTCCATTTGAGCCGTGAAATCGTAGTTCATCAAATCACTAAAGTTTTCTTCTAAGCGATCGGTAACAATCTCACCCATTTTTTCTGCATAGAAACGGCGATTTTCAACTTTGACATAACCTCTATCTTGAATGGTAGAGATAATTGAAGCATAAGTTGAAGGTCGACCAATACCTCGTTTTTCTAGTTCTTTAACTAATGTAGCTTCACTAAAACGCGCTGGTGGCTTAGTAAAGTGTTGCGTTGGCGATAACTCAGCTAACGCTAATTGCGCCCCTACATCAACCGCTGGTAATGTTTTATCTTCATCTTTACTGCGCATTGCTGGCATGACTTTTATCCAACCCGCAAAACGTAATGTGCGACCTTTAGCGCGTAGTTTATAATCCCCTGATGCAACCGTAAGTGTGGTTGAGTCATATTTTGCCGGTGTCATTTGACAGGCGACAAATTGATCCCAAATCAGTTGATATAAACGCTTCGCGTCGCTATCCATATCTTTTAAAGATTCAGCCGTCACATTGATATCAGAAGGACGAATAGCTTCGTGCGCTTCTTGTGAGTTCTCTTTACTTGAATAAACATTCGGCTCTTTAGGCAGATATTTTGCACCAAATTTATCGTGAATATAATCACGTGCCATTTGGATTGCATCCTGACTCAGGTTGGTAGAGTCAGTACGCATATAGGTGATATAACCTGCTTCATAAAGACGTTGAGCCAACATCATGGTCTTTTTCACCCCAAAGCTTAAGCGAGTACTTGCCGCTTGTTGCAATGTAGAGGTGATCAAAGGTGCACTTGGTTTACTGGATGTTGGTCTATCTTCACGGTTTTTAACGATGAAAGTGGCATTCTGTAACGCCTTAACCGCCACCTGAGCTTCCTCAGAGGAGACTGGTTTAAAGGCATTATCTTGATAGTGCGTCACTTCCATACGCAAGGGTTGTTCATCGGGTGTCAGCAGTGAAGCGTGTAATTGCCAATACTCTTCTGGCACAAATGCTTTAATTTCACGTTCACGCTCGACGAGTAGGCGTACCGCAACTGACTGTACACGCCCCGCAGATAAACCACGCGCCACTTTTTTCCATAACAGCGGAGAAACCATATAGCCAACCACACGATCCATAAAACGACGTGCTTGTTGCGCGTTAACACGGTCAATATTCAGCTCACCCGGTGTTTGGAATGCTTGTGTAATGGCATTTTTCGTAATTTCATTAAACACGACACGACTAAATCTATCATCTTCACCGCCGATCACTTCGCGTAAATGCCACGCGATAGCTTCTCCTTCGCGGTCAAGGTCCGTTGCGAGATAGATATGATCTGCTTTTTCAGCCAATGCTTTTAGTTCAGCGACTACCTTCTCTTTACCCGGCAGAATTTGGTAGTTTGCATGCCAACCATTATAAGGATCGACACCCATACGGCTGACTAAGGCTGATTTCTCATCCTTTTTAACCTTTTTCACGCCTTTCGTGGCGGATGAGTTTTCGCTCTTCTGGCTGCCAGAACCACTTTTTGGCAAATCACGAATGTGACCCACGCTAGATTTTACTACGTAGTCATTGCCAAGATATTTATTGATTGCTTTGGCTTTAGCCGGGGACTCCACGATAACAAGAGCTTTACCCATAATTACCTTTACCTAATTAAACTTTGTCATGACGGTATTGTTTAATACCCTCAGCTCAGAAAACTTTTGAAATCTCTTTTTATATTGCGTTAGTTTTGCAATATATCAACCTGTTTTTATTCAAAGCTTTTGTTTAAACGCAAAACACGTTACTTTTTTTTGAGGTATTTTAATCACCTCATCACTGATTCAGGTCTAAAACATAGCGATGTCTATGTATATAGAGTAGCTAAGCTTTTAAAAATGCCACACTCTACCTGATAAAAAGCGAGGCGCAACAAATTATTTTTCTAAGGAGCATAAATGATGTCGACACAAACTACACCTATTTCCGCAGAGATGCTACTTGAAAAAGCGAATAAAATCATACGTGAACATGAAGACTATTTACAAGGTATGTACGCAGATTCTGTTGAACAAAAAGGCAATGTACTGGTATTTAAAGGCGAATTTTTTTTAGATGAACAGGGCTTACCCACGGCTAAAAGTACCGCTGCATTCAATATGTTTAAACATTTAGCACATGTGTTATCTGAAAAATACCATCTAGCGTGATGATGTTTGCTGACTATTTTGGCACTTATTGCCAAGAAATCGGTTATTAACTATCAATATAAGATATAGAGAAGATTTTCAGAGCCTATCAATTCAATATGTAATATCAATTATATTTATTTTCTCTTTATCGCTATATTGAGTCTTCCTAGAAAGAGGAAATATTGCCCGATTGTTGTTAAAAATTATCAATTATTTTTATGCCAGTGTGTACCTCACTGGCTTTTTTTATTCGAAAAACGCTGAATAAATAATAAAAAAATAGCGATACTCAGCTTACATCTAACTGCTGAATATCGCTAATTTGATAGCAACTCGTTATTTGATAATGCTTATAACAGTGGGTTTTTACCCCTTTGTAGCCAACGCATCATTAATTTATCCACGCTTTCCATTGCGCCACCAGTAACTCGTTCTACCATTTTTTTCTTCAGGATATATTGAACGGATAATACTTCAAAATCATTAATACGACTAATGAGCCAATCATCGCTGACCCCCACTTCATCAATCAGCCCTTTATCTACAGCATCCGTTCCATACCAATACTCGCCGGTTGCAACACTATCGATATCTAATTCAGGGCGATATTTATGTACGAAAGACTTAAATAGCAGATGAGTTTCATTGAGATCTTGTTTAAATTTCTCACGACCTTCATCCGTATTTTCCCCTAATAGGGTTAGCGTGCGTTTATATTCACCGGCAGTATGTAACTCAACATCAATGTCATTTTTCTTTAATAAACGATGAATATTGGGTATTTGAGCGACCACACCGATAGAGCCGATAATCGCAAAAGGTGCCGCAACAATTTTATCAGCGACACAGGCCATCATATAACCCCCACTGGCGGCGACTTTATCGACCACTGCAGTTAATTTGATCCCTTTATCTTTTAAACGAGTTAACTGGGCTGCTGCTAGGCCATAACCATGAACCATACCGCCAGGACTTTCAAGACGAAGCAGTACTTCATCACCCGCTTGTGCCACAGAGAGGATAGCGCTTATCTCTTCACGTAATGCACCAACTTCATGGGCATCCATGCTACCTTTAAAATCAATAACATATAAACAAGGTTTAACAACGCCTTTGCGCCCTTCTTTAGCATTGTTTTTACTCAGTTTTTGCTCTTTCTTTTGTTGTTTTTTAAACGCTTTATGCCACACTTTTAATTCAGCCTCATCCATTTTGGCTTGTTGCATAACACGTTGTTTATCGTGGTAAGACTCAGCAAGATCAGTCACCTTTAATGTGCCTTTTCGATGTTGCTTTTTACTACCGATAACCACAAAAAACGAAACAATAGCAATAATAGCGACAACAACTGTCGCAATCTCAGCTAAAAACAGTCCATATTGTAAAATATACTCCACAAAGGCCTCTTTTAAGGTTAATAAAACACAGTGAAATCATAGCACCTAGTTTAACGAAATTTTACGCTGATGCCAGTAACAAAGGCGCCATTCTGGCAGTTATTATCTGTATCACTAGCCGTTAATCACTTTAAAAATGAGTCGCTAAACTGGTTCTTAAGCACATAAGACGTTACACTTTATTTATTTTTCAATAAACAGGATATTAATATGTTGCAATATCAACCCGATCATACTGTATTAAGAGATAAAATAATTCTAGTAACGGGGGCTGGTGATGGCATAGGTAAAGAAGCTGCTCTCACATATGCTCGCTATGGTGCGACATTAATCTTGTTAGGACGTACCTTATCTAAGCTTGAAGATGTACAAAATGAGATTATCACTTCAGGCGGGCAACAACCGATGCTTTACCCTTTAGATCTACTCACCGCAAGCGAGAACGATTATCAGGAATTTGCTGATACTATCGTAAAACGTTTTCCTCATTTGGACGGTGTATTACAAAATGCCGGCCTACTCGGTGTCGTTGAGCCGATAATTAACCAACCAAGTACACTTTGGCATGATGTGATGCAAGTCAACGTTAATGCAACCTTTATGTTGACTAAAGCCTTAATCCCCCTAATGCTTAAGGCACCTCATGCAAGCCTTATTTTGACAACCTCCAGTGTAGGTCGCCAAGGCCGTTATGGTTGGGGGGCTTATTCTGTCTCTAAATTTGCCACAGAAGGCTTAATGCAAGTGTTACATGAAGAATATAAAGACAGTAGCTTGCGTATTAACTGCATCAATCCGGGTGGAACACGCACCAGTATGCGAGCAAGTGCCTTCCCCGATGAAAATGCACAAAAACTTAAAACGCCAAAAGATCTAATGCCGTTATATCTCTATCTAATGAGTGATGACAGCATTGAAGTGAGTGGTCAATCTTTAGATGCACAACCCGATCGTAAAGCCGGACCTGCTGAATAACTTGAGAATATAAGGTTTATCCTATGAGTGATGCACAACACCAACAGCGCCAACAACGTTTGAAAGAAAAAGTTGATGCCCGAATTGCGCAGGCGCAACGCGAACAAGGCATTTTGATGATTTTTACTGGTAATGGTAAAGGGAAAACCACCGCCGCCATGGGAACCGCTACACGTGCGGTTGGTCATCATAAAAAAGTCGGTGTTGTGCAATTTATTAAAGGGACATGGGAAAATGGAGAACGTAATCTTTTAGAACAAGCCGGCGTTCCCTTCTATGTTATGGAAACCGGTTTTACATGGGAAACTCAAGATAAAGCTGCCGATACACAAGCCTGTTTAAATACTTGGCAATATGCACTGCAATTACTCAAT
The DNA here is from genome assembly GCF_054767435.1 of Proteus sp. MB838. Classification (NCBI taxonomy): domain Bacteria; kingdom Pseudomonadati; phylum Pseudomonadota; class Gammaproteobacteria; order Enterobacterales; family Morganellaceae; genus Proteus; species Proteus sp. MB838. The sequence continues at coordinate 53,985 of NZ_BAABMO010000002.1, read as the reverse complement.
TCACCTGACTATGATTTAGTTGTCTTAGATGAACTTACTTATATGATCAGTTTTCATTATCTACCACTTGAAGATGTGGTTGCGGCTATTACTTCTCGTCCTGATCATCAAAGTGTTATTATTACAGGACGAGGCTGTCATAGACAATTAATAGAATTAGCTGACACCGTTACGGAAATGCGTCCTATTAAGCATGCGTTTGACAGTGGTATCAAAGCACAAAAAGGAATTGATTGGTAAAATAAATGCGTATAATAAACTCGTATTATGTGTTCAGATTGCCGTAATATATTTATATCAATACCGGTTCACCTAATATACCTGCACCAAATATTCTTCCGGTCTCTTTTATTAATTGAAAGTAGGCTTCTTTATCATCCAGTATATCATTTTGTATTTGTTGGCTATAAATCCATGCCATAGACATGATATGCAGATGATAAATATTATAAAGCTCTTGTTTCTTATCAGGATCACGAGACGCTAAATACGAGTAAACTATTTCATAAATAGTATTAGCTTCTTGGACTAATTCTTTATTATTAAAATTTATTTCACTCAGTGTAGGATTAAAATCCTCAGTACGTGTATCTTTTTCATTTATCCAACTAAACTGTTCTTTCTTAGCTTGTTTGGTTAATAAATCGTGATTATTATCGAAATGAATACCATAAGGATATTTGGCTAAAAACGTTTGAAACTCCTCTTGAGAGAAGCATTTAGTCAATACATTGCCTACCCCAGAATTCTTCCAATCTGGTAAATAAGGAGGAATAGGCTCATTTAATGGAATGTCACAACGAAAGATATTGTTGTCGATAAACACAGCATCTGTGCTATTAATGGCACCATGTATTAATTGTCCATTGATCCAAACAGAGCGCGTATCTAAATAAAAGTGTTCTTTATTTTCTTCTGAAGTAAACACGGAAGTAAAGCTATAGTATATTTCCTGAGAGGGATGAATAATCCCCCCATTATTTCCAGGGTAAACCATAAATACTTTCTTTTCACCTGAGTTTGATTCTAATATATGCTCTCCATTGGTTAATGTTATTTTTTTTACCTCACCTTTATTAATCGAAAAATGATTAGTATCAATTTTAAATTGTAACGGCACATTGTTATTGTTACTGATATAAAAAATGCCTGTTTGTGTTGTCGATGTTGTTGCCTCATCACAGCCTAAACTAAGAAAGTTCATACACAACACTGTTGTTAAATAAATATAACGATGCATATTATCGCGTATACCTTATCGTAATAAATACAAATAAAATATTAATATGATAGAAACAGCTTATCATCGTATTAATATAAGCATCATAGTTTTATTTATTATAAAAATAAAGCTATCAAAAAAAGAAGTCTGCTAAAAATTAGCAGACTTCTGTATCTAACTGAAAATTTAATTTGAATTTATCAATAATTATTCGTTTATTTGCTTTTACTTCCCGCTGATTGGCGGCGGCTTGAGGCACGCTTAGCCGGTGAAGTTGAAGTACGCGCAGAAATTTTGGTATGGCGTTTCACCGCCCGACGAATTTGATTTGCTTTAATTCGACGCTGATCTTTTTCGACAGCCACTTTGGTTACTGTCTCATCGTTTAGTTCCACCAGCTGGCGTAAATAGTTAATTTGATTTAAGCCTAGCTCAACCCATCCGCCACGTGGAAGTCCTTTAGGCAAATCAATATCACCATAACGAACACGAATAAGGCGACTAACCTGCACACCTACCGCTTCCCACATACGACGGACTTCTCGATTGCGTCCTTCCGTTAGCGATACATTGTACCATTGGTTAATGCCTTCACCGCCGCGATAAGAAACTGAACGGAATGATGCCGGCCCATCTTCTAATTGTACCCCACGAGTCAATTGACGAATTTTTGCATCATCAATTTCACCAAAAACACGTACCGCATATTCACGCTCAACTTCACGACTTGGGTGCATTAAGCGATTGGCTAACTCACCATCAGTGGTAAAGAGTAATAAACCACTGGTGTTAACATCAAGACGACCAACGGCTATCCAACGCGCACTATTTAAACGCGGAAGACGTTGGAATACGGTCGGTCTGCCCTGTGGATCACTACGTGTACATAGCTCACCTTCTGGCTTGTAATAAGCTAACACTCGACAAACATCTTTTTGTGCTTCGCGAATACTTAATATACGACCATCTAAACGGATTTTGGCTGTAGAATTGGCATCAATACGATCGCCTAATTTTGCCTTCACGCCATCAATACTGATACGGCCTTCTTGAAGATAGCCTTCAATCTCACGTCGAGAACCATGACCAGAACGAGCAAGAATTTTTTGTAATTTTTCAGTACGTTGCGATTTATCGCTCATGAAACAACCTCATGTGTCGCCTTCACAGGCGTCATAAAATAAATTAGTTTTAAAATCAATCAGGTAAAAAATAACCCATGTTTATTAAACTGTTTAACAAACACAGGTCTATTGATTCAGGGATAAGCCATGCCAAAGTGACAATAAAATGAGCATGACAAATAAAATCGTGTTGATAAAATAACGCCTTAGGCTTCCATCGTTACTATGCCGTTTACTTCAAAAACAGCTTTCTTGATGTCACTAACCACAAGATGCGCCCAATGGCTTTATCGCAGTGCGTAAATTTAACACAAGCAATAAATCTCTTCACCTTTTATCTCACTATAATAAGTCCCCTATGATGCATTTACCAAATTTAAAAGGTTATTGAAAAGGCGTAATATCGCCCATTCCTTCACGGACAATAACGGGGCTATCTTCTGTTAAATCAATCACCGTGGTTGGCTTTTGCCCCAAGTAACCGCCGTGGATCACTAAATCAACCTGTTTACCCAATAAGTCATTAATCTCTTCCGGATCTGACTCTGCAAAATCATTACCCGGTAATATTAAGCTGGTAGACATTAATGGCTCACCGATATTTTCCAATAATGCCAGCGCAATAGGATTAGAAGGTACACGTAAACCAATTGTTTTACGTTTATCATTCATTAAACGCTTAGGTACATCTTTGGTGGCTTTTAAAATAAAGGTGTAGTTACCAGGCGTATTATTTTTAATTAAACGGAAAACAACATTATCAACATAGGCATAAGTGGCAATTTCTGATAAATCTCGACACATTAGAGTGAAATTATGATGTTTATCGAGTTGGCGAATTCGACAAATACGCGTCATCGCATCTTTATTATCCAAACAACAACCTATCGCATAGCCTGAATCTGTTGGATAAATTACCACTCCGCCTTTGCGTAAAACATCCGCACTTTGTTCAATTAAACGAGCCTGCGGATTATCAGGGTGAATGTAAAAAAGTTGGCTCATATATCCCTCAACGACTTTTTGATGTTATCCCTGCCATAATGTCCATACAGGTTCAACATTAGCGGGTAACCATAAATTACGTCCTAGCTCTATCCACGAGCAAGGGCGATGAAAATCAGAACCTAACGAAGCTTTAAGATCATAAGCTTGTGCTAAAGCTGCGTGTTGTTCTCGCTCTTGTGGTGGTTGTTGGCATTGTGCCACTTCTATAGCATCACCACCTTGTTGTTTAAAATAAAGCACTAATCGCTTTAACCATTTAGAGGATAGACCATAGCGACCAGGATGTGCCAATACCGCAACTCCCCCCGCTTGATGAATAGCCGTGACAGCGTCACCAATTGAGCACCATTGTGGCGGTACATAACCTGTTTTTCCTTTTGCTAAATAGCGTTTAAATACTTTATTGACCGATGCCACATGCCCTTCATTAACCAAAAAACGCGCAAAGTGTCCTCGTGTCACTTGCCCGCCTTTCGCTAGGGCACTTGCCCCTTCCCATGCCCCAGCAATACCCGCTTTAGCTAAACGTTCGCCGATCATTTTAGCGCGAGTTTCACGGCATTGACTCTGTTTTGCTAGGCATGTCGTCATGGCTTGATGTTCGATATCAATCTGTAATCCAACAATATGGATTTCTATATTCTCCCACAAAGTCGATATCTCGACACCTGATATCAAAGTTAAAGGTAAACTTTTTTCTGCAATATAATTTTTGGCAGGTTGGATAGCAGCAGTAGTATCGTGATCGGTTATCGCTAATACCGTAATTTGTTTTTCAATGGCTCTATCGATTAATTCATCAGGTGAGAGCTCGCCATCTGATGCAGTAGTATGGCTATGCAGATCATAAATCACGCGTAAATCAGATAGCAATTCAGTCATTCCTTCTCCCTGTTTATCCTCAGTGATACAACGAATTTTTAAGAGTATGCCATAAAGTACTTGACGAACCCAATATAATCCAGTTTACTAGTACACAACATGAGCTAGTCTATTAAATATAAACTTATCATCCGCTGTAAGGAGATCTTATGAATATCAATCAACATATTATTGCTCTGTGGTGGCGCAAAACTCTTTTATGGGCGGTTTGATCTCCTGCTTAGCATCAGTGATATCTAAAACCCGCCTACCGCGGGTTTTTTTATATGCCAATTTTGTGCTTATCAGCACCAGAAAAAAGAAAATAGAGCGATAATAATGAATACTTCACTTGCATTCCCATTAACAACTAAGGTAACGGCATTGCCTTATCACAGCGAGCCGGCGTTACTTTTCAATACGTTGTGTGAACATCGTCATCACACCTTATTGTTAGAATCCGCACAAATTGATACCAAAGCCAATTTAAAAAGTTTGTTAATCGTTGATAGTGCATTGCGTATTAGTGCAAACAAAAATCAAGTGACTGTCGATGCGTTAAGTCTCAACGGCCAATATATCTTAGCGTTATTAAAAAACGCACTAAAAGAAAAAAGCACACTCTCCGTAGAGCGAGCGGAACAATGTGTATTTACTTTTGCATCATCATCTTTCCCACAAGATGAAGAGAGCAAGTTAAAAGCGGCTAGCGTATTTGATGTTTTACGTTTTTTCCTAGCAAATAGCACCGCAAAAGAAGCCAATGCTGTTTTTGTGGGAGGGTTATTTGCCTATGACTTAGTGAACGGATTTGAATCCTTACCTGATTTAGAAGCGGTTTTTTCTTGTCCTGACTACTGTTTTTATTTAGCTGAACAGTTAATTGTGATCGACCATCAACATCATCATAGCCAATTAATTTCCGTTGCCTTTACGGATAATCCACAAGAGTGTCAGCGTCTTGATACCCGTCAGGCACAATTAGTTGCACTCGCACAGCAACCTTTAAAACAACCACAACGTCAACCATTAACACCTCAGCAAGCGGTTGTAAGTAGCAATATGAATGACGAAGAGTATGGTGCTATTGTTGAAGCGATGAAAACTTATATTCGTCGTGGCGATATTTTCCAAGTTGTTCCATCGCGCCGTTTTCAAATTAACTGCCCTTCACCACTGGCTGCCTATCAAGTTTTGAAACAAAAAAACCCCAGTCCCTATTTGTTTTATATGCAAGATGCGTTATTTACCGTTTTTGGTGCGTCACCTGAAAGTGCGTTGAAATATCAAGCAAGTGATCGCCAAATTGAAATTTATCCTATCGCAGGTACACGCCCAAGAGGTCGCAATGCCGACGGCTCAATCAATGCTGATTTAGATAGCCGCATTGAGCTTGAAATGCGCACAGATACCAAAGAGTTATCAGAACACCTTATGTTGGTTGATTTAGCACGCAACGATTTAGCGCGAATCTGCCAAGCTGGAAGCCGTTATGTCGCCGAATTAACCAAAGTAGATCGCTACGCTTTTGTTATGCACTTAGTATCAAGAGTGGTAGGAACATTACGTCATGACTTAGATATTTTTCATGCCTATCAAGCCTGTATGAATATGGGGACACTCTCAGGAGCACCGAAAGTCAGTGCTATGCAACTGATTGCACAATATGAAAAAACCAAACGAGGCAGTTATGGCGGTGCAATTGGCTACTTTACTGGTAACGGTGATTTTGATACTTGCATAGTTATTCGTTCTGCTTATGTAGAAAAAGATATTGCAACTATTCAAGTGGGCGCTGGTATTGTGCTCGATTCTGATCCCAAAATGGAGGCAGAAGAAACTCGCAATAAATCACAAGCGGTTATCAATGCCATTTTACAGGCGCATGCTGAAACTCACATGCAGGAGGCTTGCTAATGGCGACGCTCTTACTACTCGATAATATCGACTCTTTTACTTATAACTTAGTCGACCTTTTACGCAGTCAACATCATCAAGTGATCATCTATCGCAATGATGTCAGTGCTTCTTTTATCGAAAAACAATTAAACCTGTTAGATAACCCTATTCTTATGTTGTCTCCCGGCCCTGGTACACCATCACAAGCGGGTTGTATGCCTGAGCTACTTAATCGCATGTTAGGTAAATTGCCTATTATTGGTATCTGTTTAGGGCATCAAGCCATTATTGAAGCTTATGGCGGTAAAGTCTCTTCTTGTGGAGAAATTTTACACGGTAAAGCTACGCTCGCCACCCATGATGGGCAAGCGATGTTTGAACATCTGCCAAATCCTCTACCCGTCGCTCGTTATCATTCACTCTCTGGCGAAATTGTACCTGAGCAACTTATCGTCAATGCGTGGTGTGATAACACCGTGATGGCCGTGCGCCATCGCCAACATCGAACTTGTGGTTTTCAGTTTCATCCAGAATCAATTTTAACCACTAAAGGCGCACAACTTTTACAACAAACCATTGCATGGGCACAAGCACCAAGAGGAGACGCATAATATGGATACTATCTTCAATAAATTATTTGCAGGACAACAATTAAGCTTAGAAGAGAGCCAAACACTGTTTAGTGCGATTATTCGTGGTGAATTAACAGAATCACAGTTAGCAGCCGTATTGATTAGTATGAAAATGCGTGGTGAGCACCCTCAAGAGATTGCCGGAGCGGCTCGTGCCCTATTGGATAATGCCTCTCCTTTTCCACGCCCAGATTATCTATTTTGCGATATTGTGGGTACTGGCGGCGATGGAGCCAATAGCATCAATATTTCAACAGCCAGTGCGTTTGTCGCGGCAGAAATTGGTCTAAAAGTGGCTAAACATGGTAATCGTAGCGTGTCTAGTCGCTCAGGATCATCAGATTTATTAGCGGCATTTGGTATTCCGCTAGATAAAAGTGCCAACGATGCCCGCCAATTGTTAGATGAAATTGGACTATGCTTTTTATTTGCGCCGCTTTATCACAGTGGTTTTCGCTTTGCCGCCCCTGTGCGCCAACAGCTAAGAACACGCACGCTCTTTAATGTGTTAGGCCCATTAATTAATCCAGCGCGTCCGCCTTTAGCATTAATTGGTGTTTATAGTCCTGAATTATTAATGCCTATTGCAGATACCTTAAATGTCTTGGGCTACAAACGTGCGGCAGTGGTCCATAGTGGTGGAATGGATGAAGTGTCATTACATGCTCCCACACAAGTGGCTGAGTTACACAATGGGGAAATCACTCGTTATCAATTAACCCCAAGTGATTTTGGTCTGCGTCCTTGTGCGATAAGTGATCTTGAAGGCGGTACACCTGAGGTTAATCGCCAATTATTGGCTAATTTACTGCAAGGACAAGGTAAACGCGCGCACACTGAATCCGTCGCTGCCAATGTCGCCTTATTAATGCGTTTACACGGACAAGAAGATTTGAAAGCCAATACCGAAGTTGCTATGCACGCAATCTATAGCGGTAAAACCATTAATCGAGTTAATGCGCTAGCCGCAAGAGGATAAAAATAATGACTGTATTAAATGCCATTGTTAAAGATAAAGCCGAATATTTAGTTGCACGTAAAGCACAGCAACCTTTATCAACCTTTATAGATAAGATTGCGCCATCGACACGCTCATTTTATCAAGCATTAACACAATCACACCCAGTGTTTATTTTAGAGTGTAAAAAAGCATCGCCTTCAAAAGGGATTATTCGCTCTGATTTTGATCCCGTTGCCATTGCGAAAATTTATCAACCCTATGCAGCCGCTATTTCGGTACTGACTGATGAAAAATATTTTCAAGGCAGTTTTGATTATTTACGTCAAGTCAGTGATGCCGTTCATCAACCTGTTTTATGTAAAGATTTTATTATCGATGAATACCAAATTTATTTAGCTCGTTTTTACCAAGCTGATGCCATTTTATTAATGCTTTCTGTTCTTAATGATGAACAGTATCGTGCGCTTAGTGCCGTTGCTCACCAATTAAACATGGGAGTATTAACAGAAGTGAGCACCGAAGAAGAGCGTCAGCGAGCCATTGAGCTTAAAGCAAAAGTGATCGGGATTAATAATCGTAATTTACGTGATCTCTCTATTGATTTATCCCGTACCGAACAACTTAGCCAAGGTTTACCGCAAGAGGCTATTGTTATCAGCGAATCTGGAATTCATACCCATCAACAAGTTAAAACACTAAGTCAATATGCTAATGGCTTTTTAGTGGGTAGTGCCTTGATGTCACAAGAGAATATTGCCCAAGCGGTAAGAGCACTTATTTTGGGAAAGCATAAAGTGTGCGGCTTAACCCGTACACAAGATGTTAAAGCGGCCTATCAAGCGGGTGCCTATTATGGAGGATTAATTTTTGCTGAGAAATCACCACGAAGAGTGACACTGTCACAAGCGCAATTATTGATAACACAAGCGCCATTAGCTTTTGTGGGCGTTTTTCAAAACCAATCTATTGAGCTTATTTGTGACTATGCTAAACAACTTAATTTATCTGCGGTTCAGTTACATGGCGCTGAAGATGCACAATTTATAGCCCAACTAAGGGAAAAAATCGCCCCACAATGTGAAATTTGGCAAGCGCTTAATATGGCTTATCACCATGATATTCAGCACATTGCGCAAGTTAACAAATATGTATTAGATAATGGTACGGGTGGCACAGGCAACACCTTTGATTGGCAAACTATTCCGCCTACTTTACGCCATAAAGCATTACTTGCAGGTGGCCTAAACAGTGATAACTGTTTAGATGCTCTAAACACCGGTTGCTTAGGACTTGATTTTAATTCAGGGGTGGAATCTTCAGCAGGTATCAAAGATCCACAACGTCTATCGCAAGTCTTTACACAATTACAACAAAGCAAATTTTCACAAAATTTCTGACAAGGACAACATCACAATGAGAAAACTTAATCCCTACTTTGGTGAGTTTGGTGGTCAATATGTACCAGAAATATTGATCCCTGCATTAGATCAACTTGAACAAGCCTTTATTGACGCACAAAACGATCCGTCATTTCAGCAAGAGTTTCAAGATCTACTCAAAAATTATGCAGGTAGACCAACGGCACTGACACTCTGTCGCAATTTGACCCAAGGTACTCGTACCCGTTTATATCTAAAACGTGAAGATTTATTGCATGGCGGTGCTCATAAAACAAACCAAGTATTAGGCCAAGCACTGCTAGCAAAACGGATGGGAAAAACAGAGATTATTGCAGAAACGGGCGCTGGGCAACATGGTGTTGCCACTGCGTTAGCTTGTACTCTGTTAAATATGAAGTGCCGTATTTATATGGGGGCAAAAGATGTTGAACGTCAATCACCCAATGTATTTCGTATGCGTTTAATGGGTGCCGAAGTTATTCCGGTGCATAGTGGTTCATCAACATTAAAAGATGCGTGTAATGAAGCGTTACGTGACTGGTCTGGTTGCTACGAGCGTGCTCACTACTTATTAGGCACTGCGGCAGGCCCACATCCTTATCCCACTATTGTTCGCGAATTCCAGCGCATGATTGGGGATGAAGCTAAGGCGCAAATTTTAGCCCGTGAAGGTCGTCTCCCTGATGCCGTTATCGCCTGTATTGGCGGTGGCTCTAACGCCATTGGCTTATTCGCCTCATTTATACCAGAAACCTCAGTACAATTAATTGGTGTTGAGCCGGCAGGAAAAGGGATCGAAACAGGAGAGCACGGAGCACCATTAAAACATGGCAAGTTAGGCATTTATTTCGGTATGAAATCACCGATTATGCAAACCGAAGAAGGCCAAATTGAAGAGTCCTATTCTATTTCTGCAGGATTAGATTTCCCATCCGTAGGCCCGCAACATGCGCATTTAAACAGCATTGGCCGTGCCGATTATGTTTCTGTAACAGATGATGAAGCCATTGAGGCTTTTAAAACGCTATCACGCCGTGAAGGGATCATCCCCGCATTAGAATCGTCACATGCTCTGGCCTATGCGTTGAAACTGATTGCCCAAAATCCAGATAAAGAACAACTCTTAATTGTCAATTTATCCGGACGAGGTGACAAAGATATTTTTACTGTTAACGATATTTTAGCTGCACGAGGAGAAATTTAATGAGCCGTTATCAATTATGCTTTGAAGCATTAGCACAAAAACAACAAGGCGCGTTTGTTCCCTTTGTCACTTTAGGTGATCCCGATGCTGAACTGTCGTTAAAAATTATTGACGCATTAATTGAAGGGGGTGCAGATGCGTTAGAGATAGGCATTCCATTTTCTGATCCACTGGCTGATGGCCCTACTATTCAAGGGGCAAACTTACGGGCATTAAATGCTAATGTCACCCCAACCCTATGTTTTGAGTTATTAAGCCAGATCCGCCAAAAACACCCCACTATTCCGATTGGACTATTGGTGTATGCAAATCTTGTTTTTAGCAATGGCGTTGATAATTTTTACCATAAATGCCAACAAGCGGGTGTTGATTCAGTACTGATTGGTGATGTTCCCTTGCGTGAAGCAAAACAATTTCGAGAAGCGGCATTAAGCGCGAATATTGCCCCGATTTTTATTTGCCCGCCCAATGCAGATGATGAGTTATTACAAGAGTTAGCCACCAGCGCAGAGGGATATACTTATCTATTATCAAGAGCCGGTGTTACGGGGACAGATAAACGAGCAGAACAGTCACTCACTCATTTAACCAGTAAACTTAAAGCTTATAATGCACCACCTGCATTACAAGGTTTTGGTATTTCTGAGCCACAACAAGTTTCACAGGCCATTAGTAATGGTGCATTTGGCGCTATCTCAGGATCAGCCGTTGTACAAATTATTGAAAATAACCTACATCAACCTGATGTGATGTTAAAAATGTTGACGCAGTTTGTGCAACAAATGAAAGCCGCAACAATAAGCGTTTAAGTCTAAAATTATTATCGCCGTCTGCTTAGAGAAAACTTTTTCCTAAGCAGATTTTTCCTAATTTAATCATTAACAATCGACCATCACTTCCCCATCAGCCTCTATTCATAGCGCGAGTAATGCTTGATTCGCCTAAACAAGCATAAAACTATTTTTGCTCAGTCAGTTGGCAATCTGTCATTTCTTGCACATACTTTATATAGGGTATACAGCTTTAGGTTTTCTATTCAGTAGTACTCAATCAATAATGTCATTATAAGGAGTTTGATAATGAAACTATGGGCAAAAATTTCTACCGTATTAGCGGCATTACTTATGGCCATGACTTTATCTGCATGCTCTCCAACGGCAACATCAGAAGGCACTGGGGGATATTTTGATGACTCGGTGATCACCACTAAAGTAAAAACAGCTTTAATTGGTGAGAAAAACCTAAACTCAACACAAATTAGCGTTGAGACATTTAAAGGTAAAGTTCAGTTAAGTGGTTTTGTCTCTTCACAGGCTGATGCAAATCGCGCCATAGAAACCGCACGTAAAGTCACTGGCGTTAAAGGTGTCATTAACTCAATGGTTATCCGTTAAGCTATTTTTTATAAGTCAGTAAGAAAAAAGCCACTTCGGTGGTTTTTTTCTTGTCTCATCTAAAGCAATCCACACTCTTTGGTATGAAGATCAATTTTTGACAAATTCTCTGTTTTACTAAAATAAGCCGTTTGTTTTTTGCGGGTAAATTATCCCCAAAAAACCGTTAAAACTAAAGTTATACTTATCTTTTTTCGATGTTATTTTCACCACACTGGTGACTTTCACTTAAATTTGATGCGACCATCATTTTCTTAATAGTACTATTCAATATCAGTAATAATATTTTTGGCCGATTTAGGCGCTATTTTTTAATTATTATTAGGCAATATCATGGGCAGATAAAACATGCAAATAAAATACATCTATACATTCCCATTTATGCGAGCCAATTAAATGCTCATCGAGAATAGTGATTATTTTTTTAACTAATAAAAAATATAAAGATGCATTTTTAATGCACCATTAAAATATACCTCTATTATTTTAGTTATAATCAGCTAAGCCTTAATACACATAATAGAGGTAATAAAATTTTTTAGTCTAAACACGATAACTGTAGATAAGCAATTATGATTAACACAGATAAAAAAAAAGCGGAGCCACTGCCCCGCTGATACTTAATAGCATATTCTGTTATTGCAAGAATAATTAGAAACGATAACCAACACCGAACATAAACACAAATGGGTCTAAGCGAGTATCCACTTTATAGTGGTTTCCATCGCCATCTTTAAATTTGACATCGGTTTCGATATTCATCCACCAAACAGAAGCGTTCAGCATCCAGTTTTTATCTAGGTTATAGTCTAAACCTGCTTGTGCTGCAAAGCCCCAAGAGTTTTTAAGATCAAGATCATTTAATCCAAGTTTGCCTACCGCTGGATTATTATTGAATTTTTCATCAAAGAAGGTCGTAAAGTTTAGACCAGCACCTAAATAAGGGCGTAATTTATCTTCAGCACCACCAAAGTAATACTGTGCCATTAATGTTGGTGGTAAATGTTTAACTTTAGCAATTTCGCCCACACCAGTTAAAGAAACTTTATGCTCAAAAGGTGTTGCTGCTAATAACTCAACCCCAATATTATCAGTTACCATATAACCAAAGGTTAAACCTAATTGAGTGTTGTTATTAGCATCAAAATGCCCACCTAATATAGTATCTGAACCTGTATTAGGACGAACTGTTGCAGTACCCGCACGGAATAAAAAATCACCCGCTTGATGAGCAAAAGAAATAGACGGTGCAAGTGTTGCAGCCGCTAGAATAAGCGCAGAAAGTTTTTTCATTATTTAACCCATTCCTGTAATAAGTAAAATCTCCGCTAAAATATACCCATTAATAAGTAATTATGATCTAATGCCGATCACAACTTTGGAATTATTTTTGCAGAAAGTGTTATTCCTCTCTTTATTATTTATGATGCTGATTATTTATAATTGATCCACATCAAATTTAGCATTAATACAATATTTTCTTATAATTAAATTTATTGTTTTTAAGAATCATTAAATAAAAGAACCTCATTAAAAGATGATATTTGACAACATCGTTATTTAATTGTTAATTTAATGTTTCATCTGATTTGATTATTTAATTTTCATTCACCAAACGAATGAAAAAAACCTTTCAATAACAATAGCTATAGAAATAACAGAAATGATCCCTTTTTGTTGTCTTAAAAGGTACAATATGTCCCATTGACTTAGTCTATTTGTATAGGAGCAGTTTCATGCCTACCCCGGCACGCACAATCTACCGTGATAGTCTTAACTTTTATAAAAATGAACAACGTAGCATTATCACGCTATCTGCAGTTTTGGCCCTCATTTTAGCTGTCATATATCTATTGGTTGGCCCTAATGCACAAGAATCACAAATAATTAATGACTTTATTATTAATTTTCAAAAAACCAGATTCGCTGATGTCTCACCCGCTGAATTAGAAGCGATGAATAACAGTGTTATTGGGGTATTTCAAAAGGTCTTACTGGTCTATGTTTTTGAGCTTTTTCAGCAAAGTATTCTGGTTTTAGTGATTTTAATGTTGGCAATGGCACTTTCTGCCGGTCATAACGTGACATTGAACCAAACGTTTAATGCCAGCTTACCCCGTTTACCGAAGATGTTTCTGCTAATTTTGCTCTGCTCTATTTTAATTAGTGCAGGCTTTATGTTGATTATCCCTGGTATCATTTTATTAGTGGGATTTGCACTAGCGCCAGTCGTACTGGTACGCCAACAATCTATTGGTAGCGCAATACGTCTAGGCTGGAAAATGGGCTTTGGTGAATCAGGGGCGCTGATCCCTGCCTTAGGAATTTGGATTTTATTACAATTTGGGATTGGCTTCTTAAGCAATATTACGGGGGAATTGCCTAACATGATCCACAAATTTTTATATTATTTTTTAAAGAATATTACGTCTGCATGGATGATTATTTATCTATTCCGTCTGTTTATGCTGACTGAAAATAAATATATCACCAAGTAACCCCCTCGCAGCAAACAATGCCGTGCTAATGTGATTAATAGATTAGCACGGCATTGTTATTAACATAATCATTTAAAAATAATCAATTAACCTTACACACCTATCCAGCCACTAAACCCCATGTTATTCATTCTATCCCCTCGTTTCCGTATCCTTGATGAAAGTGGCTTGGTTATCTTCAGCAAACGGCACTTGTTGTTGCTGTTTGTGTTTTTCTTTTATTTGTTGTCGACTTTGATATAAACGAATAACAAAATAGAGATCGGGGGCAATAATTAAATCATCATCATTGATAGTGATCTTGTTACGTGCAATCCAACGATTTAATTCTGTTCTGCGCCCAGCCAATACCAATTTAACGCCTTTGATCCTAAGCTCTCTAATTAGCTCATCAATAACAGCAAAAACACTCACATCGTCATAAGTAAAACTTACGGTAGCATCAACCGCTAACCATGCAGGACGTTGTGGCGCGCTGTCCACTAGCTGTAGTACCCGCTTTTTAAAATAGCCAACATTGAAATAGGTTAAGGGGGAATTAAAACGATACATCATCAATCCTGATATCGATTCAATGCCGTTACCTTGGTTGATTGAGTGGATCATTCCTTGTTCATCAACACCTAATAACTGATCACTTGGGCGGAATACAATACGTAAAAATTGCAATAACCCAAGTAACACAGCAAAACCAATGCCGTTAATCAATCCCGCTAACAACACCGCTAATAAAGTAAACGTTGCTAAGGTAAAAGCTTGTCGATTTCGTTTACGATAAGACCAAATATGACGAATACTTAGCAATGACCAAGAGGAAACAATCAGCACAACGCCTAAAGAAGATAACGGAATGTAGGCAATAAAGTCGGTCATAAAAAGCAACACAACTAAAATCACTAACGCTGCCACAATAGAGACCAATTGTGTTTTACCGCCAACAGAATCATTCACCGCAGTACGGCTACTGGCGGCACTTACTGCAAATCCTTGCGAAAGTGCCGATGCGATATTAGCAATGCCTAATGCCTTTAATTCTTGGTCGGCATCAACATCATAACCATTTTTGCTAGCAAAACTTCTTGCCGTCATCATAAAGCTAACAAAACTAATCACCGCAAGGTTAATAGAAGGAACAATTAATTCACGAAGTGATCCAAGATGAAAGCCACTCATTGAAACGATGGGTAAAAAGAGATCACCGTTGTCTGCTTCTTTATCAACAATAGCAATCCCATAATTGACTAAATCAAATTGCCAACTTAAATAGGTCATCACCACCATAGCAATTAATGGAGCGGGCCAACGTTGTCTAAAATGACGAATACCTAATAGTAATGCTAAGGTTAGCGCCGACATCAACAGTGTTGGCCAATGTGCTTCTTTTAATCGAAAAGGTACTTCAAGTAATTTTTCAATTAAATATTCTGGGGAGGTGGTAAAACCAAATACTTTACTCAATTGCCCCACCATGATAGTGATGGCAACGCCATTTAATAGACCTTGTAATATAGGTCTAGAGAGAAAGTCCGTAAATGCGCCAAAGCGAAAATGACTCGCAAGAATGCACCAAAAACCGGTCATTGCAGTCATTATAATGGCCAGTTGCCAACGGGTATTTTCATCCCCCGCAGAAAGAGGGATGACAACTGCGGCTATCACGGCACAAGTTGCAGCATCAGGGCCAGTAATTAATTGGCGTGAAGTGCCAAATAAAGCATACATGATCATGGGTAAGATACAGGCGTATAATCCCACAATGGCATTGATACCGAGTAATTCGGTATAAGCGATAGCAACAGGCAATGCAACCGCAGCAACAGAAAGCCCTGCTTTAATATCATATCCAAGATATTCACGCTGATAATTAAACAATAAGCCTAATCCAGGCATCCATTTTATTATTCTTTTTCCGTTCATTGATTTCCTCTTATCTGAATTACTTTTTCGCGCATTCATCAAAAAGTCGCGTGAAGAGATAATGGCTCAATGAATCATATACTAGAGTGATGTTTTAATCTCCTACCATAATCAATACTTTATCTTTAAATGACGCAAGATTAAATTAAACCTTATATTCAATGAGTTAATCTAATATAAAACCGCCATATTGTGATAAATAAGCCTGATCTTATTAAAGATATGCAATTGTTTACCCTTTTCATGTCGCTTTGCATTAGAATAACCTAGTTTATAAATTTAACGACAATAGGTTTCTATCGGTTATGAAAAACGGCTGGCTTAAGCAATTACTTGATTTCGCTCCACTATTAGTGTTTTTTATCTTTTATAAATGGCAAGATATTTTCTATGCTTCTGGCGCATTAATTGTAGCAACATGGATTTCAGTCGGTTTAACATGGCTTATTTTCCATAAAGTCGAAAAAGCACCACTGATCACCGCAATCGTTGTAACGATATTTGGTACATTGACTATCGCTTTCCATTCAGATGTCTTTATTAAATGGAAAGTCACCGCAATCTACGCCATTTTTGCGCTAGTGCTTATTGCGATGCAACTCTTTACGCCGAAAACATTAATGGAAAGAATGCTAGGTAAAGAATTAGCGATGCCAGCGACTAATTGGAAAAAACTCAATATCGCTTGGGTACTGTTCTTTTTAGCTTGTGCGCTGGGTAATCTTTATGTCGCATTTTCTTTATCTCAAGAAACTTGGGTAAACTTTAAAGTCTTTGGGTTAACAATATTAACCTTAATCTTTACTGTGATTAGTGTTGTGTATATCTGGAACAACCGGTTACCCGAAGAAGAGACGAAAGAGGAATCAACAGAAAGTCATACATCTGAAACATCAGATAACGGAACAACATCAACATCTAAAGTATTACATAAAGATGTGACATCTAAATCTGAATAATGACCTCTATTTTATCGGGAGACTGCCTCAAGGGAGTCTCCTTAGTTTTAACATTGATAGATAGTATTTCCCCATGACTGAACAACAATCTTTGCCTAATGGTGAGCTAGTATTACGTACGCTTGCCATGCCAGCTGATACTAACGCCAATGGTGATATTTTCGGTGGCTGGATAATGTCTCAAATGGACATTGGTGGTGCCATTTTAGCGAAAGAAATTGCCTTAGGTCGCGTTGTTACTGTAAGTGTAACAGGCATTACCTTTCTAAAACCTGTTGCCGTTGGCGACGTCGTTTGCTGCTATGCTCGTTGTTTAAAAACCGGTAACTCTTCAATTACTGTTAATATTGAAGTGTGGGTTAAAAAAGTAGCGACTGAGCCGGTAGGTCAACGGTATCGTGCCACTGAAGCCGTGTTTACTTATGTGGCAGTCGATGAGAATAATAGCGCTCGTCGCCTACCTGAAGGTAAAACCAATTTTACCTTAGCAAGTACCATGGAATAACCTTTTTAAGCTCAATAAAACCAACAAAAAAGGCACTTATCAAAAGTGCCTTTTTTTATCATTGAGTGATGTGACGCTTTATCAATCAATGGCTTCTTATTAACTTGCAGAAACACCATCTATATTAAAATCAATGATAACCACTTTACCTTTATAAGGGATTTTCTCATAACGCCATTGACGCATTGCTTTTCTCACTTCGCGCTCAAAGACATTTTTTGGGTTAGCAGAGAGAATTTCTACATTATCTACCCGTCCATCGGCATCGATATCAAAGCGTACTTTTATTGAACCCTCAATACCCACTGCCTTGGCACGAGGAGGATAGATAGGTAACCCTTGGCGAAGCACATTAGGTACTTTTCCTTCCCCTTGGCTAGTTGTCGCAACAGGCTTTTCCTCACCTTTATTACTCGGTGTAGCGTTGGGATTAAGATTTTTCATCTCATTTCCCTTGTTCAGCGCCAATGGCTGTTGCTGTGGCCGTTCGACAGGTGGCTTTGGTTTTTCCACCGGTTTTGGCTTAGGTTTTGGTTTCGGTTCGGGCTTCTTCTCTATCGGTTTTTCAATCACCGGTTTTACATCTGGGATCGGTTCTGGTTCTGGCTCAGGTTCTGGCTCGACAACAGGCTCAGGCTCCGGAGGCGTCACCTCTTCAACTACAGGCTCAGGCTCTCCTACCGGCTCATCTGCAGCAAAGGCTAGCATCTGTATAGAGATAGGTTCTGGTGCAATTGGCTTATCTTCTACAACATACAGTATGGCAGCCGCAACAAGCGAGGCATGCAAACACAGTGATATAAATACCCAAAGCTTAAAGCGCATAACTGATCTTATTTCACCTAAACAAAAAATAATGCCTCTAGTTTAAATGCAAATAGCAATCATATTCAATAACGTTTATCAAAATGATTGCTATAACAACTAAAAAAGCTAAAGATCAATTTAGTTCGGTGTATTGCACGAACAACAGCGCTCTATGTTTTCTAGAAGTATCAAGCTTACGCATTTGGTAAATACGTAAGTTACGGCGTGATTGACCCTCTAACCAACGGCGACGGCGACGTAACGCTTGTCTCATCATTCGCCAACGTGCCACTTCATTCCTGCTATGTCTCATTGCAATCAATACCTATTTTTTCAAATAAGTGGTGTATTATAGGACGTTCATTTTATGATCCAAGGGGGGATTGATAATTTGCCTTATTTTTTATTTATGCTTTATACCTTTCTCTCAAAAATAAAATGTATCAAAATAAGTATATAGCGACTTATTTGATGTTTATCTCTTACCAGAGAGATTTGACAGAGAAAATAATCCTGATTTAATAACAACATTTGGCAAATAATAGAAATAATGAACTATTGTTAGTAAATTGCCTCCGACCTATTCATGCGATTCTTTTTCAACGGAAAATAGCTTTACTATGACAACATTTTATACTGTATTAAGTTGGCTAACTTTTTTCTTCTATTGGCTATTGATCGCAGGGGTCACATTCCGTGTCCTAATGCATCGACGACCTGTCACCTCAACGATGACATGGCTACTGATTATTTATATCCTCCCTTTAGTCGGTGTTATCGCCTATTTTGCCTTTGGTGAACTTCATCTTGGTAAACGCCGTGTCGAACATGCTAGGCAGATGTGGCCTTCCGTAGTTGCCTGGCTTGAAGAATTAAAAAAGTGTAAACATATTTTCGCTAAACACTATAGTGATGTTGCGGAGCCCATCTTTCAGTTAACCGCTAAACGCCAAGGTATTAATGGTGTAAAAGGTAATAAGATCCAGCTACTAACAACTTGCGAAGACTCATTAAATGCCATCACGCGTGATATTAATAATGCGCGCGATAATATTGAAATGGTGTTTTATATCTGGCAATCCGGAGGATTGGTAGAGGAAGTCACTGAAGCCCTTATTCAAGCGGCTAAACGTGGTGTAAAATGTCGCATTATGGTGGATTCTGCAGGAAGCCGTAGTTTCTTTCGCACCAATGGTCCTGCAAGAATGCGAGCCGCCGGCATTGAATTTGTCGAGTCATTACAAGTCAATCTGTTCCGTTTCTTCTTGCGTCGTATGGACTTACGTCAGCATCGTAAAATAGTATTAATTGATAACTACATTTCCTATACCGGCAGTATGAATATGGTCGATCCACGCTATTTTAAACAAGATGCGGGTGTCGGTCAGTGGATTGATATTATGGTCAGAATGGAAGGCCCTGTTTCTACGACACTGGGTATTATTTATGCTTTCGACTGGGAAATGGAAACCGGTGAACGCCACTTACCACCGCCACCAGATAACAATATTATGCCATTTGAACAAGCAAATGGACATACTACACAGGTAATTGCCTCAGGCCCCGGCTTTCCTGAAGAACTCATTCAACAATCATTAATTACGGCCATCTATTCAGCCAGAAAAGAATTAGTCATGACAACCCCCTACTTCGTGCCAAGTGACGATCTGGCTCATGCCATTTCAACCGCCGCTATGCGTGGTGTTGATGTCAGTATTATTGTGCCACGAAGTAATGACTCTTTCCTGGTACGTTGGGCAAGCCGAGCCTTTTTTACTGAAATACTTGAGGCGGGTGTAAAAGTTTTTCAATTTGAAGATGGCCTATTACATACAAAAAGTGTAATGGTTGATGGTCAACTGAGTATGGTTGGCTCGGTTAACCTTGATATGCGTAGTTTATGGCTTAATTTTGAAATAACTGTTGTGATTGATGATGAATGTTTTGCTAGTGATCTTAGCATCGTACAATATGATTATATTGCACGTTCAACACAACTTACTCTTGATGAATGGGAAAAACGTCCATTTATGAATCGGGTGTTAGAACGCCTTTGTTATTTCTTTAGCCCACTTCTCTAGAAAGAGTGATACAATCAGCTCAGTAATTATATCAACAATAAAATAGTTAGCGAAAACAGCTAACTATCGATATAAATAGCGCGACAATATTGACATAATTTATAGGCATGACCATGAACCAACCAACCTTAATCAGTGAAGAAGAAGCTTTAGAACAAGCCTATGATCTCTTTTTAGCGCAAGCCGCTGATAATCTTGATGTAGCCGATCAGCTGCTTTTTAATTTACAATTTGAAGAACGAGGTGCAGCTGAAGTTGTTACATTAGGGAATGATTGGCAATTTATTGTCGGTTTACCTGTTTCATCAGCCCGATTTAGTGAAGTGATTATCGGTCTTGCACCGGATGAAAACGCCGATCTTGATGATATTTTTGGTCGTGTATTAATTAGTCGTGATCCCCTGCAACCCATGTACCATATTATTTGGAAATCTTAACTTCTTAATAACCACACAATTTGTCTGTTTAACTACACTGGCGAACTTATCAATTTTAATTTGTTTAAAAGTAGCTTATATAAAGACTAAAAAGGTCGCAAAAGCGACCTTAAAAAATATATTGACTATCGTGTGTGACACCTTTGATTAAAAACGATAACCGATACCCACTACCCAAGTAGTAAAATCAATATCATATAGTTTGGAGTATTCATAAGAAACATCAATAGCCAAGTTAGTGATTGGGTTTACTTGTACACCTAATCCATAAGCCATTGATATCTTATTTTCTTTTTCTCTTTCATCATAGTAGTGAAAGTCTTCATGAAAATAGCCAAAACCTATTAGTCCATATGCACTAACATAATTGTTAAGGCGGTAACTTGGACCTGCCGTTAACGAATAGTAGCTAATCTTTGAAGTACCTGCATATCCCCAATGATCATAACCATCATTTTTATTTTTTGCATATGAAAACGAACTGATAACGCCCCAATCATTAGCTACTTCATGATTATATTTTAAGTTAATACCTTTAAGGTTATCATTTATTAAATCTTCATCGACTTTCAATTTAGATTTAGCATACCCTATCGACACTGTATTTTCTAATGTTGCATAAGCATTAAAAGAAAGAGTAGAAACAACGAGTATTGAAGTTGAAAGCAAAAAATTAAATTTCATTTTTATTCTCTATATAAAATAACAAAAAAACTAAAAAAATTATATTTTTTATGAAGTTAAGCATCTTTAAACAATAAAAACGATACAATAAAAAACATTTATTATAAAGAAATTCTTATTAATAAAAGGAAAATAAAATCTCTCTATTTAATTAGAGTAAACTTATATTATTTTTATCCACCATTAAGTAAATATTAAGAATAGTTATTGTTTTTGATTATTCTAAATTAACCAAAATATAAAAATAAAAAATTATACGCTTATATAAAATAAATATTATTAAATCTATTATTTTATGCTATCTTTATAACATAATTTATCTTATGTTATTTTTTTATTAGTTGAGTTATCAATGTTAAAATTAAATAAAATTCATCATGTGGCGATTATTTGTTCCGATTATAAGATCAGCAAACATTTTTATTGTCAAATACTGGGGCTTACCCTATTAAATGAAAAATACCGTGAAGAAATACAATCTTGGAAAGCTGAGCTTGCGTTAGGTACAGTCTACCAAATTGAATTATTTAGCTTCCCAGATGCGCCAGCACGTTTAAGTTACCCAGAAGCACGTGGTCTACGCCATGTGGCATTTGCAGTGGACGATCTTGATGCTTCAGTTGCTTATTTACAACAAAACAATATTCAATGCGAGCCAATACGTATAGATCCTAGTAGCCAAAAACGTTTTACCTTTTTTCAAGATCCCGATGGCTTACCTTTAGAGCTTTATTCAATATAGTTCACAAAATATAACAAGGCCGCAATAAATAATGCGGCCCAAATTAATATATTATTTATTAATACGTTAAAATATAGACATAAAATGATTAATCTATATTTTTATCAAATACACTATTGACTAAAGTGATTTTTGACTCTGCTTTTGTATATTGTTTAATCATCGGAATGATGCGACGAAAATGTTCACTATTACAATGAATATCTAGTGCTTCTTTATTTGGCCATGATTCAATAAAAATAAAGTGACCGGGATCTTTCTCATCAACAAATAAATCATAGCTAATACAAAGTGCTTCTTGTTGGCTAGCTTTCACCAATTCTTGGTAAAGTGGTAAGACCGTTTCTATTGATCCTGATTTAATAAAATCTTCTGCAATAACCTTTATCATAAATATCCCTTACTATTAATATAGAATGGTGATGAGCTACTATTTACTATTATAGAGGTTATATTATGATTAAAAATAATAGAAAAATTCAAACATAATACCGCCCAAACCAATAGGGTTTAATGGCCCAAAAAGACCAATAGGTAGAAAAGTGGTTGCCATGATCTATTTCCTTAGTTTTATATGCAAGTGTATACGTTGCTATTATTTTTGATAAAAATAGATAAATCAATAAGATAAACTCTACTTTTTAAGATAATATTTACTCTATTCACTTCTGTTCTGTATCACGATGATCTTCCCCCCTATTTTCTACTAAAAAACAACTTACTTTCTGTATAAAAATCATTATTTACGAATAATTATGCTAAAAGTGTATAAAAATAGGCGTTTAAATTTTTCTGTTTATCTTTATATAATAACAGGTCAGCGTTTATATCATGTACAGTAAAAGTATGGGGGTTACTGTGTGGCTTGAACAATTTGGAGTGCTCAATATTTGGACATATCTTGCGGGTATGTTCTTTATTATTATCGTCCCCGGCCCTAATTCCCTTTATGTGCTTAAAACCAGTGCATCAAGAGGAGTTGGTGCAGGTTATCGAGCCGCATTAGGGGTTTTTATTGGCGATGCTATCTTAATTTTCTTAGCATTTATCGGTGTGGCATCAGTTATTAAAGCCTCTCCTGTGCTTTTTACTATTGTCCGTTTCTTAGGTGCTTTTTATCTACTCTATCTCGGTATCAAAATTATTCATGCTAACTTCTTTGCCAAAAAGCAAAGCCATACTGAGACAAACTGTATTCAAGAACATGTATTTCGTAAGGCATTAACATTAAGCTTAACCAACCCCAAAGCGATTTTGTTTTATATCTCCTTTTTTGTGCAATTTATCGACTTTAACTATGCACATACTGGTTTATCCTACTTGATCTTAGCTTCTATGCTTGAAGCATTTAGCTTTGTTTATCTCTCTTTTCTTATTTTTGGTGGTGTAGCATTGGCGCGTTTCTTCGGTTCACGTAAAAATATCGCTAAACTGGGAAATGGTATTGTTGGGCTATTTTTTATGGGGTTTGCCACCAAACTTGCCACACTCTCCTCTTAAATAGACGTCCTTTAGTGACTTAAATAAGGGGCTGTTGTTATCAATAGCGATTATCTTTGATTATCTTTATAGTAATCGCTATTTTCCCCGTTACTATCTTGGTCAGTAAGTCAGCCCCACAGGGTGGCGATTATTTTACTTAGCAGTTTCGAAATGCGCTATGCTTCTGTTATCATTGTCGGCTTATCATTTCCTTGCAATAAGTGGTGATTAAATTTTGCTTTTTAGCTTTATTCGTTTAAACGCATTGATATTATGTTATTCCGATAAAGCACGTCATGCAACAAATTGAAAACAAAGCAGAAAACCCCTTTAAAGTAAGTTAAAAAACCTTAGCAACGATATAGAACCGTAAAAAATGAGCATCCCAAAAGAGCAATATAATTTTAACAAATTACAAAAACGCTTACGCCGTAACGTTGGGCAAGCTATCGCTGATTTTAATATGATTGAAGATGGCGATAAAATCATGGTGTGCCTTTCTGGCGGGAAAGATAGCTATACTCTCCTATCTATCTTAATGAATTTGCAAAAAAGCGCGCCAATACAATTTTCCTTAATTGCCGTTAATTTAGATCAAAAACAGCCGGGCTTCCCTGAGCATATTTTACCTGAATATCTTGAGCAACTGGGTGTAGAGTATAAAATTGTTGAAGAGAATACTTACGGTATTGTAAAAGAGATCATCCCAGAAGGTAAAACCACCTGTTCACTTTGCTCTCGCTTACGTCGTGGTATTTTATACCGTACAGCCACCGAAGTTGGGGCAACAAAAATTGCTTTAGGTCACCATCGTGATGATATTTTAGAAACGCTGTTTCTGAACATGTTTTATGGTGGAAAGCTAAAGGGCATGCCACCTAAATTAATGAGTGATGACGGAAAACATATCGTTATTCGTCCATTGGCTTATGCCCGAGAAAAAGACATTGAGCGTTTTGCTCAAGCAAAAAATTTCCCTATTATTCCGTGTAATCTTTGTGGCTCTCAACCTAACTTGCAACGCCAAGTGATCAAAGAGATGCTAAGAGATTGGGATAAACGTTACCCTGGGCGCATTGAAACCATGTTTAGGGCAACCCAAAATATTGTTCCGTCGCATCTATGTGATACCCAATTATTTGACTTTGCTAATATCAAACAGGGTGATGCGATTATTAACGGCGGTGATCTAGCATTTGATAAGGATGATATTCCAACAAGCCCTATTCTTTCCGATGATGAAGATGAGCGTCCTGATTTTAGCCAAGCTAGATTGGATGTTGTTGAGGTAAAATAAGCATAGCCAGTATTATCCCTAGCAAACCATCGTCGTTGCGCTGGGGTTTAATATGCTTTACTTATGACGAGAATAATAAGCAAAAAAAAACCGATGTTTATTTAACATCGGTGTAATAATGGTCAATTATTCTGTATTAAGAACTCAATATGAGAAAAACTACAATTATGGAGCACAACGTTCATCGCTCAACGTTGTATTCACCTGCGAGAGTTATAATGCCAGATGTTGGCATTTAAAAAATTGATATATCTCAAACAGAGTTAGAGAATTCTTTTTTAAATCCATTTAGTTACGATTAATTTGCTGAAATTTCACAACCACCTACTACGCTTTAACCACCAAGCAACAATCACAATCAAGAAAAACAGTGAAAAGCAAAATATAGCAAAGCCATAAGGAAATTCATTACCGGGGATCCCCCCTAAATTAACCCCAAATAGTCCTGTCAAAAAGGTCGTGGGCAAAAATAGCATCGCCATTAATGACATGGTATATGTTCGCCTGTTCATCGCATCTGCCATCATTGAAGTAATTTCATCAGCAATAACGGCTGTACGAGAAATACTACTATCTAAATCTTCTAATCGACGCGAGAGACGTTCTGATATTTCAACCAAGCTAATGCGATCACTGTCGCTCATCCAAGGTAATTTTTCGATAGAGAGTCGGGAGAATACATCACGTTGTGGCGCCATATAACGACGTAACACAATCAGTTGCTTACGTAGCAATGCCAATTCACCTCGAGCCGGAATTTGCTGATCGAGGATCATATCTTCCAACTCAATTAATTGGTCATGAAGTGTTTCAACAAAATCACCTATTTCATCTGTCACTGCATCGGCCATAGTGATCAACCAACTACCACTATTTTCTGGACCATCACCCACTTCTAAAGAGTGGATCACCGAATCAACGGAATTAACGCGACGATGTCGGCTCGAAATAATCATTTGACCATTAATATAAATACGATACGCAATCAGTTCATCCGGCCGATCATCGGGGTTGTTATTAATCGTTTGCAAATTAATAATAACTCCTTCCCCGATACGCTGTGCCTTAGGTCGAACATTTTCAGCTAAAAGCACATCTTTTGCGATAGGAGGAAGTAACTCAGTCTGATTAATCCACTGATCACTTTTGGGTTTACGATAATCGAGATGAACCCAAAAAGGCCTTTCATTACTTGCTATGCTATTAGCCGTGATCGGCATAATTCCGCCATGCCCATTAAGCTGAGCCGTATAGATAGCATCAGAATCTTCGATTATAGCGTTATTGACACTTTTCATTATTCGTCCTCCTTGATACCATCATTTAAAATATAATTTTATGCTTTTTTCTAAAATCATGTAAACAATCAATAATATTGCCTTTATTTGATTATGTTGCAAGAGGTTAAATCAAGCCACTATTTAGCCTAGATTAACGCCATCACGTCCGCCCATCTACAGCAACATTATTGAGTAAAATATTTTCTACTTTAAGATTTTTACACTAAAATAAGCATTAATTATTAGGTTATGATAGATTTTTCAATATATGCCTATATTTAGGTTATCGATTAGCACTAGATATTAGTCATAAAAATGAAATTTACTTAAAATAAACGCAAATATTTAATTAATTTGTCGCCCCTGAAATAAGGCTACTAATATGAAAAAGTTTCTCACCATTCCTTTATTTTTACTTTTAGCAGGATGCAATACAGCGACAGGAACCAACACCCAAGTTATGAACGATTCGACAAAAACACTGCTTATTGACTCTCAGCTTTATGATTGTGTTGGTGTTGCGCCAATGAAATGCATGAAAGTAAAAGAATTACCTGCTGGTGAATGGTCTCTCTTCTATCAAAATATCGAAGGATTTGATTACCAAGCGGGAACGCAGTACAAAGTAAAAGTCAAAGTTACAGATATTCCTAATCCTCCTGCGGATGCACCAAGCATCAAATATACACTGGTTGAGATCTTAGATAAAAAGTAAGTAACTCACTAGCTAAACAATGGATTTTCGGATCCATTGTTTATTTCGCTATTATTACGCTTTCCTTTAGCTATAAATTATAAATAAGATCCAATAATAATAACGATTATTTATAAAATATCTTATATTATCTAAAATTATAGTAATTACCCTTCTATTAATACCGAAATAATTTCTTTTAACTCAATAAGAATGCTAGTTTTTTTTAAGAATCATTTCAAAGAAATTAACTTGAAATATGTTATTAACTCACTAAAAATATCGCCATCTCCAACAAATTAGATACGCGATAATGAAAAAAAATCTTATTTTATTTATAAGCTTTATTTTACCTTTCTCTACATCAATACATGCTTTTGAGAATAATCAGGCAATTTATGGCGGTTATATATATGGAAAAATAAAAAACCACAAAGCAAATGGTGCAATAATAAGTTATCACTATGGATCCGATATTCACTGGGGAATGTTACTTTCATTGCTGCATATCAAGTCAACACATCAAAGCCATTTTATAGACGCTAGCTCACTTAAACTAGGCACAAAAGATGAACATGCAAAGGTTTCTGCATTGTTAATAGGCCCAACGTATCGAATTACACCTTCTTTGGCTATCTACGCCCAAATGGGGCCTAAAAAATTAAAATATCGCGTTGATAAAAGTTATTCAGGCGTTGCGGTAACCGATACCATTATCGTCGACACCACCAATGTGATGTTTCAAGCGGGTATTGATTATAGCCTTAGAAAAAATGTAGGCATTAATCTTGGCTATTTACATTCAGATACTGAGTCAAACAAACATAATATTAGACTAAATAGTATCCAATTATCCTTAGGCTATCGTTTTTAATGTTTTATAAATATGCGATAACATAAGTTAAAAATAATCTTATCAATTTTATTTGTTGTTAAAATACGTTTACTGACCACTGAAATTATAATTATAAAGCTATATTAAGTAGTTATACCTATAAATAAAAAGTATAAATTTATACTTTGCATCAACTGCACGATTAGTCAAAACATTCATGCAAAATTATATTAACATAATTTTGCAATGTTTATTCCTTTTGAGTCTCCTTCTGTTGCATAACAGAGGGATTTTTTTTCTCTATCTCTCTTCCACTAAAAAAAGTACGCAATAATCATTACGTACTCTTTGCTAATATTTTGGCTTTCTTATCTTATTGCCTGTAACACTTATTTAATGCTTTATAACAT
Source organism: Proteus sp. MB838 (assembly GCF_054767435.1). Classification (NCBI taxonomy): domain Bacteria; kingdom Pseudomonadati; phylum Pseudomonadota; class Gammaproteobacteria; order Enterobacterales; family Morganellaceae; genus Proteus; species Proteus sp. MB838. Next base: position 25,652 of record NZ_BAABMO010000002.1, on the reverse strand, counting down.
ACAGCATATGGCTATAAGCGACATCTTCAGGATTCTCAATGGGATAACCTTTTAGCCAAGGTTTGATTAGACGACCATTAGTATACTGATAGATAGGGGCAATAGGCGCCTCTTCCGCAATAACCTGTTCTGCACGATTATAGAGACGATTTCTTTCCTCTTCATCTGTCGTCATATTGGCTTGGACTAAAATCTCATCATATTGCTGGCTCTGATATTTTGGGATGTTTCCAGCATGCTTAGAACCTAATAAAGATAAGAATGTGGAGGGTTCATTGTAATCGCCTATCCATGAAGCTCTTATCACATCAAAATCACCTGAATTACGACTATCAATATAAGTTTTCCACTCTTGATTGCGTAAGTTTACCTTTACGCCTAACTTTTTCTTCCACATAGAAGCGACAGCAATGGCGATCTTTTGATGATTTTCTGAATTATTATAAAGCAGAGAGAGAGTTAAAGGATTATGAGGACCATAGCCGGCTGCTGATAACAATATTTTTGCTTGGCTATCTAATTCATCCTGACTGTATTCATCATATAGTGTTGGCTCAGGCGTAAAATTAGCCGTCACATCAGGAGTAAAGCGATTCGCTGATTTTTCTCCAGTACCAAGGACTTTGTCAGTAATAATTTTTCTATCAATTGCCATAGCTAACGCTTTGCGAACCCGAATATCTTTGGTAGGCCCTGCTTGTGTATTAAATGCATAATAATAAGTACCTAACTGCTCAGGGATATACACTTGATCAGGAATATCTTTCATCAATTTGTGATATAAGTGTTTAGGAAAAGACTCTGTAATATCAATATCCCCAGCTAAATAACGTTTAGTCGCTTGTGATTCATGATTAATAGGCACAAAAGTGACTTTGGTTAACACCGTATTGTGGTGATCCCAATAGTAAGGGTTTGGCGTTAACACAATTTTCTCATTCACAACGCGATCTTTTAGTATAAAAGCCCCATTGCCGACTAAATTACCTACTTTGATCCATTCTGAACCGTATTTTTCGATTGTGTGTTTAGGTACAGGATAAAGTGAAAAATTGGTCGCTAAACTAGGGAAATAAGGAACAGGTCGTTCTAAGGTAACTTTTAACGTTTTTTCATCAATGGCTTCCACACCTAACGAGGCTGGTTTTAATTTACCATCAATAATTTTTTGGGCATTCTCAATAGAAGCTAGGGCTGCATACCAAGCAAAAGGAGAAAGATTTTTTGGATCAACTAATCTTTGCCAACTATAAACAAAGTCATAAGCCGTCACCTTTTCGCCATTTGACCATTTAGCATTATCACGTAATGTAAAAATCCAAACCCGGTTATCTTCTGTTCGCCATGATTGTGCCACTCCAGGGATGGGACGCCCTCGCTCATCTTCTATCACTAATCCTTCAAATAAGTCTCGTTGAACTTGAGCCTCCGTCAAACCTACGGCATTAATGGGATCAAGTGATGCGGGTTCATCTTTTAAATGTCGCACTACTTCCTGTTTTTTGTCGAGTATCGTTCCTGATGGCACCACTGCCGCATTAGCCTGTGATATGAGCAATCCTTGAACGACAAGTGCACATGATATAACGAATATTTTGCGCATGTCTGTTTCGTCCTGTAGTCTATAAGCGAGTTAACTTAATAATTATAAAAGCCTGATAAAAAGGCACAATCACTGATTGCAAAAATTTTATCAATTTTACCGTTTTCACTCTTTTATTTTAGAGATGTAGACAAATTTTAATCATGGTTACGCATTAACGAATATTATCGTTAATAATTTAGTATTAATAATGGTTAGTTCAATAAGTAACAAAGGAGAACAACAATGGCACATCAAGTGACTTTACAAGGTAATGCGGTGACTTTAGCTGGAAATTTCCCCACTGTAGGCCAAAAAGCAGCCGATTTTTCTTTAGTAGGTAAAGATCTAAATGATGTTTCTTTAGCGCAATTTGCCGGCAAACGTAAAGTATTAAATATTTTCCCAAGTGTAGATACTGGTGTTTGTGCAGCGAGTGTTCGCCAATTTAATAAAGTCGCCAACGAATTAAATAATACCGTTGTACTGTGTATTTCAGCAGATTTACCTTTTGCACAAGCACGTTTTTGCGGTGCTGAAGGTTTAGATAATGTTGTCACATTATCAACAATGCGTGGTGCGGAATTTAAAGAAAACTACGGTGTCGCGATTACATCAGGTCCTTTAGCGGGATTAACTAGCCGTGCTGTGATTGTACTTGATGAAAGTAACAACGTTATCTACACCCAATTAGTTGATGAAATCACCACTGAACCTAATTATGACGCAGCATTAGCTGTACTAAAATAATTGACAATAACGTTATTCATACCGAGTAATGTAAAAAATAAACGGGCTAATATAGCCCGTTTATTTAAATAAAAACCATTAACACATTGTAATATAATATTATTTCTCTGTTTTATCCGCTTTTTTACTTGTTAAATCATATTCACGTAATTTATTTGCGATCGCGGTATGAGAAATACCTAAACGTTTAGCCAGTTTACGTGTACTTGGATAATCACGATATAAACGCCTTAAAATAGAAGCTTCAAATCGCTTAGTCATTTCATCTAGCGAGCCTTCAAGCAAATCTTCATCAAATAAAGTATCCGCAGTATGCTCAGGCAAGGCGATATCTTGAGGTCGCAATGTATTGCCTACTAACTGAGCCATGGCTTGATAAATTGTGTTTCTTAATTGGCGAACATTACCAGGCCAGCCATATTGTACTAAATAAGCAGATAAATCAGGGGAAATAACAGGTTTTGATGCTTTCTGCTCTAAACAATATTGATTAATAAAATGCAGTGCTAACGGCATGATATCCGCTTTTCTTTCCCGCAACGGTGGTAGAGTTAATGTCAATACATTAAGTCGATAATAGAGATCTTCCCTAAATAGTCCTTTTTGTACTAATTCCCATAAGTTTTTTTGTGTTGCACAAATTATTCGAACATCAACTTTAACTTCGTGCTCTTCCCCAACACGACGGAAAGTACCATCATTTAAAAAACGCAGGAGTTTAATTTGCATTTGTGGCGACATTTCGCCAATTTCATCCAGCAAAACAGTGCCTCGATTGGCTTGTTCAAAAAAGCCTTTTTTACCTTCGATAGCATTAGGATATGCACCTGCCGCATAACCAAATAACTCACTTTCAACCACATCATCAGGCATAGAGGCACAGTTAAGACCTAAAAATGGCTCTCTGGCTCGAGGACTTAATAAGTGGCAAGCTTTAGCAAATAGATCTTTGCCCGTCCCCGTATCCCCCACTAATAATAAAGGATCATCCATTTTTGCCATTTTCTTAGCGCGTTCAACTAATTGTTTCATGGGGGTGCTAACAGCAATAACTTGTTCAAACCCCGAATTATCATTAACAATTAATTTCGGATGCTCATGAATTATTCCGCGATATTTCAATAAAATGAGTGCACCAACACAATGATTAAACTGATTATCATCAGTCAGTTTTATTGGCACAATCTCCATATCAAAATGTTGTTTTTTTAATTTGATGGAGATAATTTCAGCATGAGGATCTTTTTGTTCTAACCAGCGATGGATATTAAAGTTAGGTATCAGTTGGTTAAAAGATTTTTCATTTTTATCATTTTCATCTAATTCAAACAGATGCCGTGTAGCTGGGTTTAATAACTTAATTTGACCTTTGGTATTAATAGAAAAGACAGGGACAGGTACTGATTCTAATAGTGTCCACATAGCTCGATGCTCTTGCTCTGATGGCATAAAAGCCACAGTACGAACATCGATAACCCCCTCAATTCTTCTGATTTCAGCCATTAAAGGTTGAAATATATTAAAATCGATTTGCGAAAAATTTAGATAAATAAGACCAATAGGAAAGATTTCAATTCCACGCAAATCGATATTTTTTAATACAAGCAGATCGAGTAATTCGCGGGTTAACCCGATGCGATCTTTACAGGTAACTTCTAAGCGCATTTTAAACCTTCTTAATACTGAGTGCCCCTGAACTAATTGCTGATATTATACATTAATATCAATTAAATAAAGGGCTTTGTCAGCAAAAGTTGGCACTATTAGCATTTATTTTTACACAAAAGAGGTGATATTTTGATTATAAATGCTTTTTTAACGCTTTTAAAAAATTAAAACAGAAAAATGTTGAAGGTTGAATGATCTCTTTTAACTCATAAGCGATAAAATGCTTGATCCTTTCCAATAAAAACATAAGTTCTCTTCTTATAAATTTTTTGATTGTACAACAACCATGAGAAAAACAAAAAATGAGATAATCTAGTGCATATATCGCTGCTTTCTTTTTATTATTGTTTTTTACATACTCAAAGATCTGTGCCGTTTCTTTAATTGGTGATAATAGAGCTTGCTTTTGTTGTGCATATTTTATTTTATCAATTGCATCATCCAAAATAGGCGTTAAAAAGGCCAATTGACGGTTAATATGAGTAATATTCAAAGAAGAACCAATATAAAACTTGCGTCTTTGTTTTGAAAGTTTTTTTATTGTTTCAATCTTCATTTTTCTTTCCTCGTACTTTAGATATAAACTAATATAAAAACACTATTATATAAAATACTAACCAGCTAATAATTTAATATTAAACATCATCGCAGTTATACATTTATATTATGTTGACGCTATTTATCATACTAAAGTAAATAAGCTTTACTATCAAAAAAAGAAAAAAACGTTAGCTAAATGTTAAAAAAGAAATAAAAATAAATAAATACAATGAGTTAACCAAGCATCTTAAAGCTATTAATCTTTACTTATAACTATTTTTTTACCAATGTAATACCAACTAACTTTACAACAATAAAATGTATATTTTTTGATAGAAATAAATTATTCCCTTGCACTCATGCACACATCACTTTTATATACACTAACAATTAATTTAGCGATAAAAAAGCCTCAACAATAATACTTATTGTTGAGGCTATTCAATTTATATTGAATTAAAGAATATATTGATAGGCAACTCACTCTTTCTTCTTATTACCTAATGTATTTTTTAATTGACCGATAAGCTCTTTTCTAAAGTCACTCAATTTAGGCTTATTATCAATCCAGGGTAATGGACGGCATAACTCCATTGCTTTAATTCCCAATCGGGCAGTTAATAATCCAGCGCCAATACCTTGAGCAGCACGCGTGGATAACCGAGCAGCCAAATCTTGTGAAAGCCAATCCATTCCCACTTCTCTCACTAATTCAGTCGCCCCAGCAAACGCAATATTGACGAGTACCAAGCGAAATAGCTTTAGTCGGCTATAGTAACCAAGTTCAATACCATATATTTGTGCAATACGATTAATTAACCGAATATTTCTCCAACCAATAAACGCCATATCCACCATTGCTAATGGACTTACTGCAATCATAAGGGTTGATTCCGCTGCAGAACGACTAATTTCAGCCCGTGCTTGCTTATCTAAAATCGGTTGTACTAATTGGCTATATAATTCTAAAATTTCTCTATCGTTATGCGTATCATGTAATGTACTTTGCCAACGAATATAAGCAGGATGTTGTGAATTAATACCTGCTTGTTTGGCTAAATCTTCACAAAAAGGGCGACCATTCCCTATTGCATGACTATAGAGTAATTCTCTCGCTTTATCACGCTCGTCAGCCCGTTGGCGTAAACGATAAATACGACGCCACTCAGTAATTACCGATCCCATACCCGCAATAACAATTAATCCTCCCGCACTGGCTGCACCTAAAGCAATCCAATCAGAATTTATCCATGATTGATAGATCCACTGTCCCGCTTGAGCAATAACACTAACACCTAAAATAGTACTCGCCACTGTTATTAAGCGTTTCCATAAACTTTTTCTAGGCTTTAGGGCCGATTGGATCTCACCTTCTAAACGCCCTTCATTTTCCTGTGCCTCTAATTGCGGATTGTAGGGAACAAATTGTTCATCTTGATTGAAATCAAGCCCTTTTTTTAAGCTGATTTCTTCGTTTTGTAAGGTTAATTGTTTAAAATCAATACGTGATTTTAATGGCTCATTCATTTTAGTTTATCCCCTAATAAAAACTCCAAGGCACTATCCATACGAATATGGGGAACGGCACTGTCTCTCGATATTTGTTGAGGCCGGAAAGATTCAAAACTAAATCCTTGCTTTTGCCAAAATGCCTTTTCAGGCAATCTCTTAGGAACTTCTCCTGGGAAATAAACGAGCGGCTGATTATCCGTTAGTCGGTAGCCTTTTACGGCTGGGATTTTTTCACCATGATGATCGACAATGCCACTTTCTGTCGCAGCAATAGAAGCAAGCCCCATACAATCAATGCTTATTCCTTCAAAAATAGCATTCTGTTTCGCATCTTGAATAAGTTGCTGTAACAAAGAGACTAAATTTTCATGCTGATCTGGCGTGATATGGTCAGCCTTAGTGGCTGCAAATAGCAGTTTATCAATACAGGGGGAGAATAAACGTCTTAATAAGGTTCGTTTGCCATAATGAAAGCTGCGCATTAATTGTGTGAGCGCTTGTCTCATATCATTAAAAACATCCGCACCTTGATTTAGGGGTTGTAGGCAATCGACTAAGACAATTTGTCTGTCAAACCCTTGAAAATGGTCGCGATAAAATCCTTTTACAATATGTTGACCATAATATTCATAGCGCTTTTTTAACATACCAATATTCGTTTTTTTATCAGCATTTTTTAATTTAGCACTATCGTATTGCGTTAAGTCAGCCCAAGGGAAAAATTGTAAAACAGGTGCGCCGGATAATTCCCCCGGTAAAACAAAGCGTCCCGGTTGAATAAAATGTAGTCCCTGTTTTTTACAAGCTAATAAGTATTCAGTATAAGCTGCGGCGATCTCGGCTAACAGCGTTTCATCAGCAGGGGCAAAGGGATCGCATTTTTTTATTAACGACTGCCACTGTTGCACAGGTGCCGTTCGTTGTTGATTAATTCTATTCATCTGCTCAGACCATTCAAAATAGTCTTGCTCAAGCATAGGTAAATCAAGTAACCATTCACCGGGATAATCAACAATTTCTAAATAGAGCGATGAAGTTTCTTTTATAAAACGCGTTAAAGACTCATGAGAGCGATAGCGTAATTGCAAACGTATTTCACTGACACCTTTAGTGGGAACAGGCCAGCTAGGAGGCGTATGGTAAAGTGACTCCATAGCTTCATCATAAGTAAAGCGAGGAATACTTAAGTTATGTTGCGGTATACGTTTAACCCCTAATAACTGTTGGTTGCGTGCCGCAGAAAATAAAGGTAAACGCGCCCCACTATGTACATTGGTGAGTTGATTGACTAAAGAGGTAATAAAGGCTGTTTTACCACTGCGGCTTAACCCTGTAACAGCGAGGCGTAAATGCCTATCTACGCCTCGATTAATCAGTGCAGTTAGTTCATTTTGTAAGCGTTTCATGTTTCTCCCAAGACACGTGACGCGATAACTTATCTAGCCCCATTTTTATCATAGGCTCAGCTATCAATAGAACCAACCAACGTAACGGTTTATAACTCACACGTTTTAATATACCGCCGGTTATTGCGGCTGGCCCAAATAAAGTTAATAACATTAAAGCAAATGTTACCCCTTTTTTCGCCCATTTAGTGAGTTTATTTGTTTTAACGGTTGTCGGTATCAAAGTGGAATTCATCATTCCTCCTTAATAAGCAAATGGTTTATATCCAAATAAAGACGCTCCTAGTATTGGAGCGTCATATTAGATTAAGTGGCAAGAAAATTATAAATCTTGAAAGCGTTTATTGAGCTGATAAGTCGAAGAAGTAATATAACGTTCCATTTGTTGTAAACGTTTTTCACCTTTTGTTAATTGACTATCCACTTCTTTTAAAATAGCTTTTAAATCCTCTTGCTGTTCCTGATGTTGGTTATAATTATCAGGTGCAGGCTCCATAAAGAAACTTAAAACAAGATAAACAACAATGGTTAAGCCAAAAAAACCAGCAAAGAGTGCAATCACCGCAATAACCCTGACTAATAGCACAGGAATATTAAAATAATGGGCAAGCCCAGCACATACGCCACGGATCATGCCTTCTTGTGGCAAGCGATACAATGATTTGCTCTGCATCGTCATTATGATTGCCTCCAGTTAGGATGTTCTGCATCAAGAATATCTTCTAATGTCTTAATGCGTTCCTGCATTTGCTGAGCTTTATCCACCAGCGCGCTCAGTCGCTGCATTTCTTGTTGGGTTAACTGAACCTTCCCTCCCCCTTTTTGGCTGTTATAGTGCAACCATAACCAAATAGGAAGAATAAATAATACAAAAATTGTCAGTGGTATTCCCAGAAATATATAGCCCATTACATATCCTTTATAAGATGGTTATTACGCTTGCTATTACTCTTTATTAGTATTGATTTTAGCTTTTAATGCCGCTAATTGCGCGCTAATTTCATCATCGGCTTTCAGCTCAGCAAACTGTTGTTCTAATGATTTTTCTTTACCCAATCCATAGCTTTGCGCTTCGCCTTCCATATGATCAATTCGACGCTCAAATTGTTCAAAGCGCGCCATTGCCGCATCCATTTTACCGCTATCTAATTGACGACGAACCTGACGTGAAGAGTTTGCAGCTTGGTGGCGAACCACTAATGATTGCTGTTTAGCACGCGTTTCTGTCAGTTTATTTTCTAATTCACTGATTTCACCTTTGAGGCGATCTAATGTTTCATCAATGATAATTAGTTCGTGTTTTAAGGTATCGCACATTGAAGCAATACGTTGTTTTTCAATTAACGCCGCACGTGCTAAATCTTCTTTATCTTTAATCAGCGCGAGTTCCGCTTTATCTTGCCAATCTTTAATTTGTTTTTCTGCTTGCTCAATACGACGCTCTAAGCTTTTTTTCTCTGCTAGCGTGCGTGCAGAAGTTGTTCTGATCTCAACTAACATGTCTTCCATTTCTTGGATCATTAAGCGGATCATTTTTTCAGGATCTTCTGCTTTATCCAGCAAAGAAGCGATGTTGGCATTAATAATATCAGCAAAACGTGAAAATATACCCATGATGTTATCCTTAATAGCTATGATAAATAATAGCCTTGAGTGTTGATTAAATAGCGTTATTAGCAATAACGCCCAGTTGCTATAGTTAATACAATTTGCGTGCCAACTTTTCAAAATAACTTAACACATTAATAAATAACATTTTATTTTTCCTCGCCTATTTTTTACACTACTGATAGACTGGTGAGAAATACCTCAATATGGTGATTTTAACCAATGCAAGAGAATTTAGAGACAATAATTGGTGTTGATAGTCATTTTATCGATGTTTTAGAACAAACCTCAGCCCTCGCTCAACTCAAAAAACCGGTGTTGATTATTGGTGAACGTGGTACAGGTAAAGAGCTTATCGCTCATCGATTACACTATTTATCACCTTGGTGGCAAGGACCATTTATTTCCATTAACTGTTCGGCATTAAACGATAATTTGCTTGATTCAGAGCTGTTTGGTCATGAAGCGGGAGCATTTACCGGAGCGAAAAACCGCCATCAAGGACGTTTTGAGCGTGCCGATGGCGGCTCTCTTTTTCTTGATGAGCTAGCCACTGCACCGATGCTGGTGCAAGAAAAGTTGCTACGCGTTATTGAGTATGGCCATTTAGAACGAGTGGGAGGTAGTCAATCGCTGCATGTCGATGTGCGCCTTATCTGTGCCACTAACGCAGATCTACCGGCAATGGCGGACGAAGGTAAATTTCGTGCTGATTTACTGGATAGATTGGCCTTTGACGTAATTCGCCTGCCCCCTTTAAGAGAGCGTAAAGCCGATATTATGCTACTGGCTGAAAACTTTGCGATTGCTATGTGCCAAGAGTTAGGGTTGCCCTTTTTTCCCGGTTTTAGTGACAATGCCCACCAAATTCTTTTAGATTACCGTTGGCCGGGGAATATTCGCGAACTAAAAAATGTGGTTGAACGTTCTGTTTATCGCCATGGCACCAGTGAGCGTGAACTGGATAATATTATTATCGACCCTTTTGCGCGCTTTTCGTCTTCAACCATAGCTGAGCAACCTCAGCCTCAAAAGGAGATGATCTTTTCATTACCACCATTACCGCTAGATTTACGCCAGTGGCAACATAGCACAGAAAAAAACTTACTAGAGCAAGCATTGAAAGAGAGTCGTTATAACCAGAAGATGGCGGCAGAAAAATTAGCATTGAGCTATGATCAATTACGCGGATTAATAAAAAAACATCACATAAAATTGTCGGTCTAGTTTTGTAAATAAGATGAGCAAAGACAGAATGAAATATAGACAAAAAAAAAGCCAGCACCCGAGCTGGCTAGTAAAATAATACTGGAAGCAATGTGAGCAATGTCGTGCCCTTGTGCGAAAAACCTCTATCGCCAAAGGACAATACGGATGATAATCTTTATCATTAGCGTTTGTAAAGCTTTTTATTGAGAATTTTTCTCAATTTGTTTTTTTTGACAATTTTGGGCTAGCCAGTTTTTTAAGTTACAATAGCCAAATCGTTTATCTAAAAGACATAATTATGCGCCCTATTTTACTTATTAGTACTATGCTACTGGCTTCAATAAGTATGACTTGTATGGCAGAGATAGCTACCAAAGCTACAGAGCTATCTGTCGCGCAAGAGCCTACAAACATTCATCAAAATGGCTTTGTCTATTGTGTTGATGGCAGTGTAAATACCTTTAATCCTCAACTTTCGAGCAGTGGATTAATTATTGATCCCCTAGCCGCGCAACTTTACGATCGTCTTTTAGATGTTGACCCTTATACCTATCGTTTGATCCCAGAAATTGCCGCACGTTGGGAGTCTCTCGATAATGGCGCAACTTATCGCTTTTATTTGCGTAAAAATGTGTCATTCCAGACAACACCTTGGTTTACGCCTACACGTAAACTCACCGCAGACGATGTTATCTTTAGTTTTGAGCGCATGTTTTCTGCCAATAATCCTTATAATCAAGTTAATGGTGGTAAATACCCCTATTTTGATAGTTTAAGTTTGGCGGATAATATCAAATCAATTAAAAAGTTAGGCAAATACACCGTTGAATTTAATCTAAAATCTCCTGATGCTTCATTTTTATGGCATTTAGCAACCCATTATGCGCCTATCCTTTCAGAAGAATATGCCAGTAACCTTGAAAAATCGGGTAATCAATCGCAACTTGATTGGAAACCTGTAGGCTCAGGGCCTTTTTATCTTGATGAATTTCAGCCAGGCCAATTTGTTCGATTACTGAGAAATGAGCAATACTGGAAAGGTCAGCCCAAAATGCAACAAGTGGTTATAGACACGGGTGCAGGCGGTACTGGACGTATATCTAAACTCTTAACGGGAGAGTGTGATGTTTTGGCCTATCCTGCGGCAAGCCAATTAAAGGTCTTACGTGATGATCCTCGTTTACGCCTTACATTACGTTCAGGAATGAATATTGCTTATCTTGCGTTTAATACTAATAAGCCACCGTTTAACGATCTAAAAGTGCGTCAAGCCATCGCTTATGCGATTAATAATGAACGACTAATGGGATCTATTTATTACGGTACGGCTGAAACAGCCGCATCGGTTTTACCTCGTGCCTCTTGGGCTTATGATAATCGCGCTAAAATTACCGAATATAACCCTGAAAAATCGAAGCAAATATTAAAAGAGTTGGGACTTGAAGGACTTAAATTAAACCTTTGGGTTCCCAGTGCTCCGCAATCTTATAATCCCAGCCCGTTAAAAATGGCTGAATTAATTCAAGCTGATTTAGCCCAAGTAGGTATTCAAATGAATATTCGACCTATAGAAGGTCGCTATCAAGAAACCAGTTTGATGGATAGAACTCATGATATGACTTTATCAGGATGGTCAACGGACAGTAACGACCCCGATAGTTTTTTCCGCCCATTATTTAGTTGTGCGGCTATTAGTTCGCAAACCAATTTAAGTCATTGGTGCTCACCGGCATTTGACAATGTGCTACAACAGGCGCTTTATAGCCAACAACTGGCCTCTCGTATAGACTATTATCACCAAGCACAAGATATTTTAGCGCAAGAGCTACCGGTTTTACCATTAGCTAATTCTTTACGTATGCAGGCTTATCGTTATGATATTAAAGGACTTGTATTAAGTACATTTGGTAACGCTTCTTTTGCCGGTGTGTATCGCGAAGCAGAAGTTGATGAGGATAGTCACAACCAAGAGGCTACAACAAACCCATGATTATCTACTCGATACGTCGCTTACTGTTATTAATTGTGACGCTCTTTTTCTTGTCACTGGTGAGTTTTAGTCTCAGCTATTACACACCCAATGGGCCGTTAAGTGGTGCTTCTTTATTTGATGCCTACTTTTTTTATACCCACAATATGTTCCATTTTGATTTTGGAATTTCTTCAATTAATGGCGAACCCATTAAAGCACAACTTATTGAAGCATTTCCTGCCACTATGGAGTTATGTGCATTGGCATTTATCTTTGCCCTACTTATCGGCATTCCTGCGGGGATCATCGCGGGTGTATGGCGCAATAAACCTGCGGATACTTTTATTAGTCATCTCGCACTTTTGGGCTTTTCAGTTCCGGTCTTTGGTCTTGCATTATTACTGACACTTTTCTTTTCATTAAAGCTAGGTTGGCTACCTGTTTCAGGCCGTATTGATTTACTGTATAACTTACAGCCTATAACGGGGATCGCAGTCGTTGATGCTTGGCTATCGGATTCGCCTTATCGTCAACAGATGATCATAAACGTTTTGCAACATTTAATTCTACCCGTGACTACACTAGCTATTGCTCCTACTACGGAAGTTATTAGGTTGATGCGTAATAGTACAGAAGAGATCATGGTCGAGAATTATGTGAAAGCAGCGGCAACCCGTGGCTTATCACGCTTTACTATTATTCGCCGTCATATTCTACATAATGCATTACCCCCTATTATTCCCAAATTAGGCTTACAGTTTTCTACCATGTTAACACTAACGATGGTGACCGAAATTGTTTTTAACTGGCCAGGATTAGGCCGTTGGCTAGTAACGGCCATTCGCCAACAAGACTATTCGGCTATTTCAGCCGGTGTTATGGTTGTTGGTTCAATGGTTATCATCGTCAATGTGTTATCAGATATTGTCGGTGCGATGAGTAATCCAATGAAACACAAGGTGGGATATGCCTTTAGATAGCCAGTTTTATAAAGAGAAAAAAACACCATCACCAGCTGCGGTGATTTGGCAATGTTTTTCTAAAGATATTCTCTCCATGGTGGGCTTTTATGGTGTTATCTTTCTGTTAATATTAAGTATTGTTGGTCCTTATATTGCGCCTTATGCACTCGACCAACAATTCTTCGGTCATCAATTAACACCGCCTTCTTGGTATCAAAACGGTAATGTCACCTTCTTTTTTGGTACTGATGATTTAGGGCGCGATGTCTTTAGCCGTATTTTAATTGGTACGAGTATGACCTTTGGTGGCGCTTTTATTGTCACCTTTGCGGCGACACTGATGGGGTTAATTATGGGTTGCCTTGCAGGAATGACCCACGGCCTAAAATCCGCAGTGTTAAATCATATTTTAGATACACTGTTATCCATTCCATCACTCTTATTAGCCATTATTGTGGTCGCTTTTGTAGGGGCAAGTTTAGAGCACGCCATGATAGCAATTTGGCTAGCACTACTCCCCCGCTTAGTGAGAATGATCTATTCAGCGGTAAATGATGAATTAAATAAAGAGTACGTTATTGCCTCACGTCTTGATGGTGCATCAAATATCTCTATTTTATGGTATACCGTATTGCCGAATATTACCCCAGTATTGGTTTCTGAATTAACTCGGGCTTTTTCTATCGCAATATTAGATATCACGGCATTAGGTTTTCTGAATTTAGGCGCTCAATTACCTTCCCCTGAATGGGGGGCGATGCTCGGCGATTCCCTAGAGTTAATCTATGCTGCACCTTGGACAGTCCTTATCCCCGGAGCCACCATTATGATCAGTGTATTACTTGTCAATTTATTAGGGGATGGCTTACAACGTGCCATTAATGAGGGGGTGGAATAATGCCGTTATTAGACATACGCAACCTAACTATTGAATTTATGACACCCGATGGCCCAGTAAAAGCGGTAGATCGCGTTTCCATTACCCTCAGTGAGGGAGAAGTAAGAGGTTTAGTCGGTGAATCTGGCTCCGGAAAAAGTTTGATCGCTAAGGCAATTTGTGGCGTGACTAAAGATAATATTAAAGTGACTGCGGATCGCTTTCGGTTCGATGATATTGATTTACTTAAATTATCACCAAGAGCACGTCGTCGGGTGATTGGTCATAATGTGTCGATGATTTTCCAAGAGCCTCAATCTTGTCTTGATCCGGCGACCAAAATTGAACACCAGCTTATTCAAGCAATCCCTGGTTGGACATTTAAAGGCCACTGGTGGCAACGTTTTCATTGGCGAAAACGCCGTGCAATTGAGTTACTTCATCGGGTTGGTATTAAAGATCATAAAGATATCATGCGTAGCTATCCTTATGAGTTAACCGAGGGTGAATGCCAAAAAGTGATGATAGCCATTGCCATTGCTAACCAACCCCGTTTACTGATTGCCGATGAACCAACTAATGCGATGGAGCCGGCAACGCAAACACAAATATTTCGTTTACTCACCCGTTTAAATCAAAATAATAATATGACTATTTTATTAATTAGCCATGATTTGCAGTGGATGAGTAAATTAGCCAGTAAAATTACGGTCATGTATTGTGGTCAGACAGTGGAAACCGCCATACCTGAGGAACTATTGGTTACCCCCTATCATCCTTATACACAAGCCCTTATCCGCTCTATTCCTGATTTTACTAACTCTTTGCCTCATAAAAGCCGTTTAAATACACTACCCGGTGCGATCCCCTCTTTAGAGCACCTACCTGTTGGATGCCGTTTAGGCCCTCGTTGTCCTTATGCACAACGTCAATGTATTGAAGCACCTCGATTACGTGCATTTAAAAATCATGCGGTGGCTTGTCATTTCCCATTAAATGTGGAGACGACAGATGTTCGATAAATTACTTGAAGTCAAAAACTTATCAAAAACATTTCGTTACCGTACAGGATTATTCCATCGCCAGCAGTTGAAAGCGGTAAAACCGGTGAGTTTCACTCTTGAACCGAAGCAAACACTGGCGATTATTGGCGCTAATGGTTCAGGTAAATCAACATTAGCTAGAATGTTATCCGGCGTTACAGAGCCAACGGGTGGTGATATTTTTATAAACGGTCATCAATTAAGTTTTGGCGATTACTCTTATCGTAGTCAACGCATTCGGATGATATTTCAAGATCCCACAAACTCACTCAATCCACGTCAGCGTATTGGGCAAACATTAGACTTACCATTACGACTTAATACCGAACTTAGTGGCATAGAGCGAGAAAAACGCATTTATCAAACTTTGCGGCAAGTAGGACTATTACCAGAACATGCTAATTACTATCCACATATGTTTGCCTCAGGACAACGCCAGCGGATCGCCTTAGCTCGTGCACTTATTTTACAGCCACAGGTGATTATAGCGGATGAAGCTATTGCCTCTTTAGATATGTCTTTACGTTCACAAATTATTAATTTGATGTTAGAGCTACAAGAGACACATGAAATTGCCTATATCTATGTGACACAAAATTTAGGAATGACTAAGCATATTAGTGATAAAGTCATGGTGATGGATAATGGTGAAGTGGTCGAGCGTGGTAACACCGCTGAGGTATTAGCATCACCTTTACATGAAGTGACTCGTCGATTAGTGGCTAGTCATTTTGGGGAAGCACTTACGGCAGAAGCTTGGCGACAAGATTTACCTTAATATTAAACAGCATTAACATCATATTAATTGTTTATTATTTCACCCTTTTCCTTCAACTCCTCGGAGGTGCAAGGGAAATTAAACAAATTTACAAATGTCGTGGTAGAATCAGCCACGATTTATTAACAATAAGCGTGATAACCTAACAGATAAATAAAATTCTGCATGATGTTATTATCGCAATTTACGAACAAACAAGGATACAGCTATGGGCTTTATGACCGGCAAACGCATTCTGATTACTGGTGTTGCGAGCAAATTATCAATTGCTTATGGTATTGCCAAAGCCATGCACGATCAAGGCGCTGAACTGGCTTTTACTTATCAGAATGAAAAACTCAAACCTCGCGTTGAAGAGTTTGCAGCCTCATTAAATTCTAACATCGTATTAGAGTGTGATGTGTCAAAAGATGAAAGCATTGACGCAATGTATGCAGAGCTAGCAAAAGTTTGGCCTAAATATGATGGTTTTGTTCACTCTATCGGTTTCGCACCTGCTGACCAATTAGATGGCGACTATGTTAACGCTGTCACTCGTGAAGGCTTTAAAATTGCCCATGACATCAGTGCATATAGCTTTGTTGCAATGGCAAAAGCAAGCCGTGCAATGTTAAATCCAAACTCTGCATTATTAACGCTGACTTACCTCGGTGCTGAGCGTGCAATTCCTAACTATAATGTTATGGGGTTAGCTAAAGCTTCTCTAGAAGCAAACGTACGTTATATGGCAAATGCTATGGGTCCTGAAGGTATTCGTGTTAACGGTATCTCTGCAGGTCCAATTCGTACCTTAGCAGCATCTGGTATCAAAGATTTCCGTAAAATGTTAAGCCATTGCGAATCTGTCACCCCTTTACGTCGCACAGTCACTACTGAAGATGTGGGTAATACTGCAGCTTTCTTATGCTCTGACTTATCTGGCGGGATCACCGGTGAAATCATTCACGTAGACGGTGGTTTTAGCATTGCAGCAATGAATGAATTAGAGTTGAAATAATTTCCCTTTATTTCATTACATTCTTTCTGAAAACCTCGAAATTCTTCGAGGTTTTCTTTTTTCATGAATAAGCTGTACTGTTCACAGATTTACAAAAGCCTATTTTATTTGCCAGATTTGCGTTTGCTAAATTCTTATAACGCCTTATTATCTAATATTAGTGAGGGTATTTCTTATCTTCACGGGTATCACCACTCATTGATAGGGAGTTATTTAAGATGAAATTGTACTACACGCCGGGTAGTTGCTCGCTTTCTCCTCATATCGTTCTACGTGAAACGGGTCTCGACTTTTCTATTGAGCGCATTGATTTACGCACCAAAAAAACAGAGTCAGGGAAAGATTTTCTTGCCATCAACCCTAAAGGGCAAGTTCCGGTTCTTCAATTAGATAATGGTGATATTTTAACGGAGGGTGTTGCTATTGTGCAGTATCTTGCCGATCTGAAGCCAGATAGAAATCTTATTGCCCCACCAAAAGCATTAGAACGTTATCATCAAATTGAGCGGCTAAACTTTCTTGCCAGTGAAGTTCATAAAGGCTACAGCCCTCTATTTTCATCTGATACGCCTGAAAGTTATCTCCCTGTGGTAAAAAACAAACTAAAAAGTAAATTTGTTTATATTAATGATGTACTAAGCAAACAAAAATGTGTTTGTGGTGATCACTTTACTGTGGCGGATGCGTATCTGTTTACGTTAAGTCAATGGGCACCTCATGTGGCGCTAGATTTAACCGACTTAAGCCATTTACAAGACTATCTAACACGCATTGCACAACGTCCTAATGTGCATAGTGCACTAGTCACGGAAGGATTAATAAAAGAGTAAGATTGCTATAAAGGCGAGTCTCATTAATAAACATAAAAAGCGGAAATTAATGACTTCCGCTTTATATTAACAATATGATTAATCTAACTGCGTTGCACAGAAGTTATGGGTTGGGTGCACCATTTGATCTTGAGCGGCGACGAGTTGTAACTCGTACTCATTCATCTCTTTAGTTTTTAACATCACTTCATAAACAGCAGCAGCAACATGCTCTAATGCCGTTTTTAGCTCAACACCTTTTAGTAAATCCACCAGCATTAAACCACTGGTTAGATCCCCGACACCAACAGGCTGACGTTCACCAAAATCAACCAGCGGTCGGCTCACGTGCCAACTGTGATCTGCAGTCACCAGTAACATTTCAAAGCGATCATGACGAAAGCCTGCTCGTGATAAATGTTTTACTAATACAATTTTAGGCCCTTGCTGGCATAATTGACGGGCCGCTTTTACACATTGGTCAACATTATGCAGCGTTGCTCCACCAGCTAATGTTTCAAGTTCTAATAAGTTGGGTGCAATAATATCACTGATGGGCAAGGCATCTTCACAAAGTACGCCAGAAACTTCTGGAGGCACAATACAACCTTTTTCAGGATGTCCCATAACCGGATCACAAAAGTACCATGCGTTAGGATTAGCTTGTTTGACTTTTTTTACAATATCAACAATGCGTCGGCCTTGCTCTGCCGAGCCAAGATAACCACTTAATACCGCATCACACTGTGCTAATTTACCAATAGCAGCGATACCATCAACGATCTCAGTGATATGCTCTGCCGACATCACACAACCCGTCCATTTTTCTGGATATTGTGTGTGGTTGGAAAATTGAACCGTATTTAAAGGCCAAACATTTACCCCCATACGGCGCATTGGAAATTCAGCAGCGCTATTACCTGCGTGACCAAAAACTACATGAGATTGAATAGAGAGTATATTTTTCATGACATAAACCGATTATTGTGAATACACACAACACCCAAGCTTTATTATCATAGGCGAGGTATACACATTTATTTATTGTTATCAAAAAAGGGCAACCTACTGTTGCCCTTTTGTTGTCAATTATTTCCAGATAACAAGGCAGTAATGTTTTTTACCGCGACGTAAAATGGAATAATGACCAAATAAGAAATCTTTTTCTTCAAAGACGTATTCAGGATTATCCTGTTTTTCGCCATTAATAGATACTGCGTTAGAGCCAATCATTGTACGAGCTTGACCACGAGAAGGAACTAATTCTGCATTGACCAGTGCTTGTTGTAAATCATTGCCTTTTTCTAACTCAATAGTTGGCATACCATCTTGCGCTAATTGTTCAAGATCAGCTTGCGTTAAATCTGCAATAGCTCCTGAAAATAGGCTATCGGTAATACGTTTAGCGGCAGTTAAACCTTCTTCACCATGAACTAAACGTGTAACTTGTTCTGCTAACACACGTTGGGCGCGAGGTGCTTGACCGCTGTTTTTATCTTCCTCTTCCAGTGCATTAATCTCCTCAATGCTCATAAAAGTGAAGAATTTTAAGAAGCGATACACATCCGCATCCGCGGTATTGATCCAGAATTGGTAGAATTTATATGGGCTCGTTTTCTTCGGATCTAACCAAACAGCACCACCTTCTGTTTTACCAAATTTAGTACCATCAGATTTGGTAATTAAAGGTACTGTCATACCAAATACTTGTTTTTGGTTGAAACGGCGAGTTAGATCAATACCCGAAGTAATGTTACCCCACTGATCTGAGCCACCAATTTGTAACTCGACACCGAGGTTTTTGTTTAATGACGCAAAGTCATAAGCTTGTAACAGATTATAAGCGAATTCAGTAAAAGAGATCCCCACATCGTCACGGTTTAAACGCTGTTTAACCGCTTCTTTGTTGATCATTTGGTTCACAGAGAAGTGTTTACCGATATCACGCAGGAAGGTTAGCACATCCATTTGACCAAACCAGTCATAGTTGTTTGCTAATTCCGCACTGTTTTCACCACGGTCGAAATCTAAGAAAGGTGACACTTGTTTACGAATTTTTTCTACCCACTCGTGAACAGTATCTTGGGTATTCAGTTTGCGCTCGGTGGCTTTAAAACTAGGATCACCAATAAGACCCGTTGCACCACCCACCAACGCCACAGGCTTATGCCCGGCTAGTTGGAATCGTTTTAAACACAGCAAAGGAACCAAATGCCCCAAGTGCAGGCTATCAGCGGTAGGATCGAAGCCACAATAGAGAGCGATAGGACCTTGCTCCAAACGCTCCACTAAAGCTGCCTCATCCGTGACCTGAGCGATAAGCCCACGCTCCTGCAATTGTGTGATTAGGTTCTTGCTAGACATCAATGACTCCATCGGTTTATTGTTTTTTGTCTATTTAAAATATAAGTGAAACACAAGTGGTATAGCATAAAGCGCCACTACATTAAGTACCAGTAGAAAAAGCCTTTTTGATACAAATTTATTAGCCCAATTAAGGTGCTAAACGTTCAATAGACCATCCTTCTGGTGATTTTTGATATATAAAGCGATCGTGTAGACGATTTTCTCTACCTTGCCAAAATTCAACAGAGTCAAAAGTGACTCGATATCCTCCCCAGAAACTGGGTAGAGGTACTTCTCCATGTTGAAATTTTTGTTTTAACTCCAAAAACTTACTTTCAAGCACCCCACGGGCAGAAATGCGAGAAGATTGTTTTGATGCCCAAGCTGCTATTTGGCTATCTTTAGGACGGCTATGGAAATATTTTACGACTTCAAATGCTGAAAGTTTCTCAGCTTTCCCTAAAAAACAGACTTGTCGCTCTAAAGGATACCAAGGGAAGAGTAAACTGACTCTTTGGTTATGTTCTAAATGACTCGCTTTACGGCTACCTAAGTTGGTATAAAAAACTAAACCTTTTTCATCAAAGTGCTTTAACAGCACAATACGTTGATAAGGTTGTCCATTTTCATCAACGGTTGCCACACACATGGCAGTAGGATCACTTAAGCGAGCTTCACAAGCTTGCTTAAGCCATTTTTCAAATAAAACTAATGGCTGTTCGGTTAATTCATGACGGCGTAATCCACCTTTCATATATTCACGTCGAAGATCAGCAACATCAATAAAATCCAGATCTGTCATTTTTCACTCTCTCTTTTGAGATACTGTGCTCAGCATATCACGCTTATCGAGGATTTGTAGGATAAATCGCCCCTAAAATTGTTTCTCGTGATGCCCCTGTAACAGAAGGTAAATTGCCGGGTTCATTTGCCATTGTTCGTGCGGCCAACCACGCAAAAGCTAATGCTTCCATATCATCGCCACTAAGACCATATTTGTCCGTTAACGAGACTTCTGTACCCGGTAATAAACTAGCAAGACGATGCATAATTTGACCGTTTTTTGCCCCGCCACCACACACCAATAAACGCTCACATCCACCATTGAGTTGTACTTGCTGTGCAATACTGATAGCGGTTAGCTCTACTAAAGTTGCCTGTACATCCTCTGGAAATACATTGGGTACTTTAGCCAAATGATAATGTAACCATTGGGTATTAAAATATTCTCGTCCCGTACTTTTTGGCGCTGAACGAGAAAAATAGGGATCTGCCAGCATTTCCTGTAATAATTGGGTATTCACATTTCCAGTTGCTGCCCATTGCCCATTATCATCATAGGCTGTCTGATTATGAACCCAGTTCCAACTGTCTAACAGCATATTGCCAGGGCCTGTGTCATATCCTTTCACTGCAACGCCAGGTAATAGCAGCGAAATATTGGCAATACCACCAATATTTAACACAATGCGTTTTTCTGTAGGATGGCCTAATACTGCAAGATGAAATGCAGGAACCAATGGTGCACCTTGCCCACCATATGCCATATCACGACGACGAAAATCCCCGACAGTGGTTATTCCTGTCAAGGCAGCCACTCTATTGTTATCACCAATTTGCATGGTAAACGGGATATCACTTTCTGGCTCATGCCAAATTGTTTGACCATGACATCCTATCGCCGTGATATCAGCAGCACTTAATCGCGCTTTCGCTAATAATTCCATAATAGCTTTTGCATAGAGTTCACCCAGTTGCGCATCTAATAAGCCTAACTCATGCAACGTCACAGGTTGGCCTTGGCAAACGGCTAAAATGCGTTGACGCAAGGTTTGAGGATAAGGTAAAAAATGGTTGGCTTGTTGAGCAACCAGTTTATTACTAATGGCTGCCAGCACCACATCAACACCATCTAAACTTGTACCAGACATCACACCAATGTATCGCCCTGCTTTCATGCCCTTTTCCTTATAATCAAGATGATGCAACTTTTTAACATATAATGTTATATTCTTTTTTTCGGAAATCTCTTCTGTGTTTACTTGCGCTCTTTACTATATAGTAAGAGGTATACGATTAAAATCAGTGTCGACATATGCAAAAAATAAGCTATAACTGATATTAAATTAAATTGATATAATCTGAAAAATTATTATCAGATTTCCATTAGGAGTAATTATGTTTAAGCATTTACTTGTTGGTCTTTTTGCTGTGACAACGCTGGCTGGTTGTGTAAATACAAGCTCTTTATCAGGTGATACTTATACGGCAAGTCAAGCTAAACAAGCACAAAACGTAACTTATGGCACCATTGTTTCAGTACGTGCAGTAAACATTCAAGCCGGTAGTGATGAAAATGTTCTTGGTGCTATCGGTGGTGCCGTATTAGGTGGTTTATTAGGTAATACAATTGGTGGTGGTACAGGCCGTAACCTAGCAACCGCAGCGGGTGCTATTGCTGGTGGTATGGCTGGACAACAAGCACAAGGTGCTTTAAATACAACCAAGGGTGTGCAATTGGAAGTACGTTTAGATAGCGGTAAAACCGTGGTTGTCGTACAAAAAGCAGACAATACTGCCTATAGACAAGGTCAACGTGTTGCTGTGATTGGTAACGGCAATAATCTCACCGTTTCTCCACGCTAAGTTTATTTACTTGAGGTGTGTGATAAGCAAAACAGGCAACCATTCTAGTTGCCTGTTTTATTAATAGAAATTATTTTACTTATAATAACCAGTTTTATAACTTATTAATTAATTCAAACATTGCATTATCTATCTTTAATTAATGATAAAAATCACTCGTCTTTTATCATCAATTATTAATTGATAACGCTTTTATTATAAGATCAACAATAGACTTCATAGATAAAATCATCTTATCTACCCTCTAGTAGAATTATAATAAATCCTTTGAAATTAAATAATAAATAGAATTATTACAAATAAAACCATTAGAAATAAAATTGCTGTAAATTAGCCCAATTTAATTAGTCATGTAATCTAATTATATTTTTCTCTAGCTTTTTAATAAGATAAATCAAGTTGTCTATTTCTTCCTTCTTTATACCACTTAATATTTCTTGACGTGTCTTCTCAATAACTGCATAAACTTCTGAAATAAAAGGTTCTGATTCTTTTGTTAACGTTATACGCTTTGCTCTGCGATCACTTGAACAAGTATGTCTACAAATCAGTTTTTTTTCTTCTAACTGATCGAGAGTTCTCACTAATGATGGTTGTTCAATACCAATTGCTTTAGCCAATTGGATTTGAGATTGTTCTGGAGGCAGTTGACTAATATTATACAACGTTACCCAATGAGTTTGAGTCAATTTTAATGGCTTGAGTCGGTGATCAATTAAGGCACGCCATAATCGAACTAAACGCGCTAAATCAGCTCCTAATGTTGATTCCACTTATCCCTCCTTAAATTCGCTTTTCTTTCAGCTTTTACAAAGTTTAGATATGTTCTTTAAAAACACTATTTTGTAAATTACATTATTTATTGATTGATGAGCCGACCTCTTTATCTTATTTTTATAATATTAGAATCCTATTTATTAGATAGGAAATTATTTTTAAGATCCAATTATGTATATTTATCGCCACGAATGAATCTCTATAAAGAATAACCTTGTTATAAAAACTAATCTATATTTTTTTACATAATAATCATTATTATTTCACAAGAAAAGCCGAGAAAACAAAAAAACCTTACAATTCACGGAATTAAAAACCATTAACAAAACAAATATTTACAATGAATATTATTTACCTTAAAAATCAAATAAAATGAACTAACTAAATATAATCAATAAACCAATTAAATTATATTAAAACGTTAGTTTTATTTTAAAATTTAAAAATAAATAATAAATTTAAAATAAATCCAGCTGTTCATTCTCTTTTTCTGTTTCAGACACTGTTTTTTGTTGAGCTCTTAAATATCGTTGTCGACAAAGTCTCAATACATTTCGTTTTTCTTGTTGACTCATCGTTGACCAACTAAAGCGTTCTTGACGACTACGGTAACAACCAATGCAATACCCTTGTAAATTAGATTCACATCGACCAATGCAAGGGCTTGGGATATCGAAGAATTCTAATTGTTCTTGCATTGATTATTCTCCCCAATTATTTGTTACTATAGAGTATAGTAAAAAGAGATATTATCTGCCCATTTACTACAATACTGATGAGTAAAGCGTAAATTGAACTATAGGGCTGTAACGCGTTATAGTACAACACCATCAGTTTATACTGTCGGGTGTCATATTTAACAAACACGAGAGGTTTATATGCGAGTACTTCATACCATGATCCGTGTAGGCGATTTACAACGCTCTATCGATTTTTATACCAAAGTTTTAGGTATGCAACTTCTACGCACCAGTGATAATGAGGAATATAAATACTCGTTGGCTTTTGTTGGCTATGGTGATGAAAGTAGCGGTGCTGTTATTGAATTAACCTATAACTGGGGTGTGACTAGCTACGAAATGGGGACTGCATTTGGCCATGTTGCATTAGGGGTTGATGATGTAGCTGCAACTTGTGAGGCTATCCGTCAAGCGGGGGGTAACGTTACCCGTGAAGCAGGCCCTGTTAAAGGTGGTACAACAATTATCGCCTTTGTAGAAGATCCTGATGGATATAAAATTGAATTAATCGAAAACAAAAGTGCCAGTCAAGCTCTGGGTAACTAAATATTAGTAAAACCAGAAAGGCATTGTATTGCTTTTCTGGTTCCTGATTATTATTAATTTCTGATGTGCTATTTTCATCGGATAAGTACAGTTTAATGCCTGATAAAATAAACCCTAATGAATTATGTAACCGCTTTCGAGGTTACTATCCAGTCGTTATTGATGTTGAAACGGGTGGATTTAATGCCAAAACAGATGGCTTACTTGAAATTGCTGCTATCACTTTAAAAATGGATGAGCAAGGTTGGTTAAAACCTGATAATACATTGCATTTTCATGTCGACCCCTTTGAGGGCGCAAATTTAGAGCCAGCGGCGTTAGAATTTACCGGAATTGATCCTACAAATCCTCTTCGTGGTGCTGTCAGCGAATATGAAGCGTTACACGCCATTTTTAAAATGGTACGTAAAGGAATGAAAGACGCCAACTGTAACCGTGCGATCATTGTGGCTCATAATGCTAATTTTGATCATAGCTTTGTTATGGCGGCAGCTGAGCGAGCAGGTTTAAAGCGTAACCCTTTCCACCCTTTTGCTACTTTTGATACTGCGGCTTTAAGTGGTTTAGTACTAGGACAAACTATTTTAGCGAAAGCCTGTATTACTGCAGGTATCCCCTTTGATAGTAAACTCGCTCATGGGGCTTTATACGATACCAATCGTACATCATTACTGTTTTGTGAATTAGTTAACCGCTGGAAAAAATTAGGTGGTTGGCCACTACCAACGCCCTAATCAAACTTATCTATTTGGCTGTGCCATTTGACACCCTCCACGCCCTAAAGGACGTGGAGCCCTACTGCGTTCAGACTGATGTCTGAATCACCTCGGCGGGTTCCTGCTTCGACGGGCGGTCTGACTGCACCCTCCCTCCACAGGCAAGCA